>JAIQZR010000164.1 GCA_021777035.1 Candidatus Scalindua sp.
GAAAAGATAATGTTGACACTTATAAATATTTTGGGGAACCTGTTTATATCTATTCGCTCAAAGAAGGTATTAACGATGGATTCCTTACACCATTCAAGGTAAAACGCATCCGGACAACGCTGGACGATTATATATACACCAGTGATGACAATATTATTGAAGGCGAGATTGAGGAAGGAAAGATATACGAAGAACCCGACTTTAATAAAATTATTGAAATAAAAGAGCGGGAGGCGAAGCGGGTTCAGATTTTTATGGACGAAGCCAACCAGAACGAAAAAACCATTATTTTCTGTGCTACACAAATTCACGCAGCCGCAGTTCGAGATTTGGTAAATCAATATAAAAAAAACAAAGAGACGAACTATTGTGTTCGTGTAACTGCAAACGATGGTGAAATAGGAGAACAGTTTTTACGGGAATTCCAGGATAATGAGAAAACGATTCCAACGGTATTAACCACTTCCCAGAAACTATCAACAGGTGTTGACGCCAGAAATACTCGCAACATTGTTTTAATGCGCCCGGTAAATTCAATGGTTGAGTTTAAACAGATTATAGGACGTGGTACGAGATTATTTGATGGCAAAGAGTTTTTTACTATTTACGATTTTGTGGATGCCTATCATCATTTTCAAGATGATGGCTGGGATGGCGAAGCCTTGCTTTGTGAGGTTTGTGACAAAATAGTATGCGAGTGTATTGGATCGCCATCTCCTGAACCAAAACCTTGCAAGGTTTGTGGTCAGCGACCTTGTATTTGCGAAAAAGAACCACCACAACCTTGTGAAAAATGTGGACAACGACCTTGTGTCTGCATAAAGAAAGTTAAAATAAAGCTAAGAGATGGTAAAGAGCGTGAAATACAACACATGATTGCGACTTCTTTTTGGAGTGCTGACGGCAGACCCATATCAGCCGAAGAATTTCTGGAAAGTCTTTACGGTGAATTACCTAAGTTTTTTAAGGATGAAGAAGAGCTGAGAAGAATCTGGTCTGTCCCGGCAACACGAAAATCATTCTTGGAACAACTGGAAGAAGCCGGTTACGGTAAAGATGAATTAAGTAATCTACAAAAACTGATAAATGCGGAGAAAAGTGATCTGTTTGATGTACTCGAATATGTGTCCTTTGCGATCAAGCCCATTACCAGAGAAGAACGGGTGGGGAATGCCAGTTCGCAAATCTTTGACGGCTTGGATAACAAACAAAAAGATTTTCTGGATTTTGTTTTGTCCAAATATATTGAAACCGGTGTCAGCGAACTCGACCAGGATAAATTACCGAGCTTGCTGGAATTGAAATACCAATCCATTACAGATGCCGCGGAGGCACTTGGCGGGGTAGAAACAATAAAGAATACATTCATTGAATTCCAAAAATATTTATATCAAATTAGAGCGGCGTAATCTTCTCAACGTACGAGTACGAGTTAAGAAAAAAAGAGCAGGATAACATTACATAAAAGATATTATATAGCCAGGTGACAATTAAAAATACAATTGAGACAATTCAACTTAGAAAAGTAACGTGCTTTAGATGCTATTATGATATATCTAATTTTAATTGTTCCTTATGAGGAAGTGAGATAAGGCTTTTGAGGTTTGACAAAACCTCAAAAAGTGATAGAATTATTAAAATTATGGTACAAGCTACCTATAATACGAGTTACAAGAAGGCAAAAAAAGAGTATTTTTTAATCTTTGACTTAGCTAAAACAAGTTAAAACATGACTGAGAATTCTTTGTTAAGTAGCGCTTCGATTGTTTTTTTGGGTCATTTTAATCCTATAATTATGCACCCTCAATGGTTTAATCGATATAAAGTCTTGCCTATACAAGAAACGCAGAAAGCTGAAGGTGAGAAGCCAAAAGTAATTGAGATCCCATATGAGGGAAAAAAGGTTGTTTTAGAAGAAGCGTCATTAACTAGTGTTACTGCTGGTTATGCCTACATACCATTTCCTTCTTTAACAATTGAGGTAACATTAGATAGATATGTATGTTCTTCAACTAAAAGTGAAAACTTTAATCTTATTAAAGAAGTAACTGTAAAAACTTTTAACATTCTTGAACATACTCCTATAAAGTCAGTAGGTACAAATTTTGAAGGTCATTGGAAATGTAAATCCAGTGCTCAAGATACACTGAAAAGTCTTTTTGCAAAAGATGATGATTCCTTTAAAAATAAATTCGGAGATGAATATCATATTGGTGGAGCTATTTCATTTCAAGAAAATGGTAGACGAGTAACTTTAAGAATAAACAAATCAAACCTTCTTGATAATGGGGTTCATTTCAATTTCAATTTCCACAAAGGTGGTTTAGAAGCACAACAAGCAAAAGAGGCAGTTGAAATAATTAATACAAATTACAATGATGATATTAATAATAGTATTAAGCTTGCTAAAGAATTAATAGGAGAACCTGAAAACACATGGAAACCGTAATAATAACACCTCCAGAAGAAACAACAGAATATTCTTTTTTTAGAAGGCCTCAACGTAAATTACCTAAATATCCCAATTATTCGAAAAGAACAGACCAGCAGCAACAAATAGGCTCATCTATGTCAACAACCGATATAATGGAACAACCAGAGAGAGTAGAAAGCACTCTTAAAGAAAAGATTTTAGAATGGTGGATGGGAACGGTATTGAATGTCTATCATGAAGAGGGTTATTTCGAGGCTAGCCTGGAAGACTCTAACGGAATTAAAAGTATAGCGGAATTTGAGATTGATACAGAACAAGAACAAGATGTTTTTCCAAAAGCCAGATTTGTGTTTTCTGTATTTACCAGACATGGGCAAGGCAGCCCAGAGACAGCAAATCGGATTGAATTTGTTCCTCCATCTATATGGACAAAGGAAGATAAAGAGGAATTAGAAGAGATATACACTGAATTGTTTCCCGACAGTCCATCACTATTAGATTAATGCCACTATTCCCTAGCGATGTTTTAACCCTTCCAAAAGAAGACGAATTAGAAATCTCCATTTTTGGTCCGGGATATGGAGAATCTATTGTCCTGCATGTTCCCCACGTTGGCTGGGGAATAATTGATTCGTTTGTTCAAAAATTCGAGAATACCTCTATTGTTCCACCACTAGAGTATCTTTTGAAAATCCTAGACCGCCCATACCCCAAACTTGCCTTTATTATATTAACGCACCCTCACGAGGATCATTGTAAAGGGATTGACAAAATAATAAAAGAATATCCAGGAGGTATAGAAAGAGTATGCCGATATGATGGTTTTGGACTTAAGGAACTAAGGGCTTATAATGCCATCAATAATACCAAATTAAAACAAGCGGCACCAGGCCTTGTCTACGCTTATAGAGCTATGGAAGAGGCGACAAAGAAAGGCTCTCAATTAAAAGATTTGAGCGAAATGACACTAGTATTCGACAAGAGAATAGAAACCGAAAGAAATTGTTTTACAGAAATTCGCATGATGGCATTAAGTCCATCAGCAAAAAGCAAGGAGAAATATAGAAAGGAGTTATTAAATGTGTTCCGTGTTGAGGAAGGAATCTCAATTACGGGAAAGGATAATTCAGATCACAATTTGATTTCTGTTGCATTAGTTTTAAAATTGGGAAATCTTCAAGTTGTTTTTGGAAGTGATGTAGAAGAAGGCACAAATAATGAAACTGGTTGGTCAGGAATTGTTTCTAATATAAATGAACCTTCTCTTTGGGCTCATCTAGTAAAAGTGCCACACCATGGGTCTGAGAATGCCCACAACGATTTGGCTTGGGAAAAATTTTGTAGTAAGGGAAAACCTATTGCGCTTATATCCCCTTTTTTAAAAGGAAGTGTAGTATTGCCCAAAGTTAATGATTTAGAGAGAATTAAAGCACTGTCTCATAAAGTAGGGATTACAGGTTACATTAATTTGGAAACAAGACTTAAAAAGTACTATACGAGAGAGGTTGTCAGAAGTATCAATAGTACAGTACGAACCATGAAAATAATTGAAAAGCCAAAGAAGCCTGGATTAATAAGAGTGAGATATAAGTTAGATGGAACAAGAACTGAATGTCTTGTAAAATCTCCTGCAAAGTGGTATTAACAACAATGGCAAACGGTGCCACATCTCGCCCACTTGACACATTCAAATAAATTAACGCTTGATCAGTGAGTATACTTAAAATAAGCGAGACTTTTTTACGAACGCATCGCCACTCACTGGGGAAATAAAATAGTATTATAAGACTTAGTTTTAATAACTATAATTTTTCAATTTTAATTACATCATTAATTTTTTTATTATCAGTTCCTGAAATCTTCACTTTTTTAAATCCTTTAGAAGTCTGAACGATATAATGGCTGTCAATAATGCCAACGATTCTATACATATTGCTATTCTCATTTTCTATTTTTCCGGTTCAAGTTGGGGTTCTCCGTTTTCTTCAACGATTTCAGGTTTATGATATACATGATTTTTATTCATGTTATGAAAGATTTTCATAAAACCAAATCTAAAAATTAATCCTGCACATACAACCAAACCAACAAAAATCAAAATATGCTTAAACGGAATACTTTTAATCTTTTCTCCTTCTCCAATTATCATTGAACGGTACATTCCAAAGACTTTTTGATCTTGTTTTATTCTTTTTGTCTTAAAGCATTCATCACCAGCTTAACTGTTCCCCAAGATTTCATTACAAACAGAGTCGGGTCATTTTTCCCCCACGCACGACTACTACAGAAATAGTCATTTCCGTTGAGTAATCTAAATTGACTCGACATCTTCCATGTATTATGTTACGTTAGTTCGCCTGTTAAGAAGGCATGATGAGCAAAGTCATTACATAAAAATCAGACAAATGCAAAATACAATTGTGCTTATTAGTTTACCGGACATTCCTTAATATCTAATCAATGATTACGCAACAAGATCTTCATTCGGGAACCGTAATATCTGTTAGAGGCAGTGTTGTTGATATGCAATTCCCAGGAACACTTCCTCTCATAAACAGTGAACTTAGGGCGGGTGATAACGTCGGGGTTGTTGTTGAAGTCTTAACTCATTTAAACAATCAAACCGTCAGGGGAATCGCTTTGACGTCTACAAGGGGACTGTACAGGGGGGCGCCGGTTAAAAATACGGGCCATACCCTGACCGTTCCGGTGGGAAGGCAATTGTTAGGCAGGGTGTTCAATGTATTCGGAGAGGTTATCGACAGTGGCAATGCCATTGAGGGTGTAGATAGACGCTCCATACACCAACCTCCGGTTCCGTTGAATCAGAGGACAACGTCTTCGGATATTTTTCTCAGCGGCGTAAAGGCAATCGATGTTCTTTCTCCTCTTGAAAGAGGAGGCAAGGCCGGTCTCTTCGGCGGGGCCGGAGTCGGCAAGACGGTTCTGATTACGGAAATTATTCATAACATGGCCGGCATGCATTCGGGTGTCAGTCTGTTTTGCGGCATAGGTGAAAGGTGCCGCGAAGCTGAAGAGCTTTATCGCGAAATGCAGGAGGCCGATGTTTTGAAAAATACGGTAATGGTGTTCGGGCAGATGAACGAACCTCCCGGAGCACGGTTTCGCGTGGGGCATTCGGCGCTGACCATGGCGGAATATTTCAGGGACACGGAAAGGCAGGATGTTCTTCTCCTTATAGATAACATATTCCGTTTCATTCAAGCCGGCTCGGAGGTGTCGGGCCTTATGGGACAGATACCTTCCCGTGTCGGTTACCAGCCGACGCTCGCGACAGAGCTTTCAGAACTTGAAGAAAGGATCTGCAGCACAAAAACGGGATCCATTACGTCTGTTCAGGCAGTTTATGTCCCGGCAGATGATTTTACTGATCCATCTGCCGTACACACGTTTACCCATCTGTCTGCCGCCATTGTTCTCTCGCGTAAAAGAGCAAGCGAAGGATTTTATCCGGCAATAGACCCTCTTAAATCTAATTCAGCAATGCTGATGCCTCATATTGTCGGAGAAAGACATTACCGTGTTGCCCAGGAGATCAGGAAAACCCTTGCGTTTTATGAAGACCTGAAGGACATTATCGCCATGCTAGGACTTGAAGAGCTCTCTCAGGATGACAAAAAGATAGTAAACAGGGCAAGGAAAATTGAGCGTTTTCTGACTCAGCCTTTTTTTACTACCGAACAGTTTACGGACATGCAGGGTAAAATGGTTGCCCTTGACGAAGCAATAACCGGATTTGAGAGGATATTAAATGACGAATTCTCAGACTATCCGGAAAAATCGCTGTACATGATCGGAAAGATAGACGAGGCGGGAAAAGAATGAAACTGAAAGTCCTTTTGCCAACAGAAGTTCTCATTGAAGAAGAGGTCGTAAAAGTGATTGCAGAAGCTGAAGACGGCTCGTTCTGCATGAAACCAAAACACGTGGATTTTGTCGCGGCCCTTGTGCCGGGGCTTTTATCATTTGAAACAACAAGTGGACGTGAAGAATTTCTCGCGGTGGATGAAGGAACCCTTGTTAAATGCGGGGCAGATGTACTTGTGTCAACTGCGAACGCAGTCCGGGGACCTAACCTTGGCACCCTGAAAGATACGGTAGAAAAACAGTTTATGGTTGTAGACGAGGGCCAGAAAAGTGCGCGTTCAGCGGTTGCAAAGCTTGAGGCAAACTTTGTGCGCAAGTTTATTGAACTGGGGCATGATTAGGCGCTTAGAGCGCCAAAGTTACCAACATGTTGTCGTTGTTTTGTAAGTTGTTGAAGTTTCATTAGTTAAAATCCGAAATACGGATATCAAAACACGAAACAAATCCAAAATTCGAATTACTAAATGTTCAAAGCAAAAGATATTTTGTGTACCTTAATTCTTTTGTTTCTGAAATTGGAATTTTGGTGATTTGAAATTTGTTTCGGATTTCCGATTTCGTGGTTCGGATTTAGGATTTCCAGTTTATCTGGGTTAGGGAGGAGAAAATCTCTTGGGAGACCTGAGCAGAAAAATTGAAAAGAAAGAGGCCAGGAAAATGAAAGCGCGTGCTGATAAGGATAAAGGAGTTTTATTCGGGTTCGGCATGTTCGGCCTTGTGGGATGGTCTGTAGCGATTCCCATGTTACTCTTTCTCGGTATCGGGATCTGGATAGACGCCAGGTGGCCTTCAAAACACTCATGGACCCTTATGCTGCTAATTATTGGAATGATTACCGGATGCTGGAACGCATGGTACTGGGTAAAGAAACAGAGCAGGGGTGAATGAAACTATTGATGACATGGAGAAAAGATGGAATTCGTTTTTGAAATATTTTCTTTCGTGACGCCCTTCTTGGCAGGTATCTTTGTGGGGTTATTCTATCACATCGGGCTGTGGTGGACAGTAAAAGCGCTGCCATCGTCACCAAACCCTGCTCTTCTGAGCATAGGAAGCTTTTATATCAGGATGGGAATAACACTGTTTGTTTTCTATCTTGTAATGAATAACAGTTGGCAGCGTCTTGTAGTATGCCTGCTGGGGTTTCTTGTGGTAAAGTACACGATGACGCGCATGCTGAGACCAGGGAAAAATACTTCTAAAATTTAACCTGAATTGGGAGTTTTTGTAATCACTAAAAGTGGTTATTTTATATTGTAAGAACTGGAGAATAGAGACATGAAAACCATTAAGGTTGCCCTACCAGAGAAATTGTGTATCGAAGTTGATAATTACGTTAAGAATGGATGGTTTACCGACGAAGGAGAGTTGTTACGCACTGCCCTACAGGAGTTTATCCGACATAACAGGATTAAATTGACAGATCAGTTTATGAAAGAAGACATAGAGTGGGCATTAAAAGCAAAAATGAGCACTAAATGAAAATTATCGTAAGCGATACTGGACCAATTGTCCATCTAAAGGAAGCGGGACTTCTTGAACTGCTTGGAAAAATAGGTGATATCTACATCCCCAAAATGGTAGATATTGAAATAACCAAACTACAACCTCACTGGACAAAGTTTAAACCTGAATGGTTATACACTGAATCTTTATTACCAGATGAAGCGAAACAAGCAGAAAATTTATTTCTCTCAGGGCTTCTGGATTTAGGAGAGGCGGAAGCAATTCTCTTAGCTAAAAGGCTTAATCCAAAATGGTTTCTAACGGATGACACAGAAGCAAGAATTTTTGCAAATTCTTTGGGTATAGAGGTGCATGGCTCACTTGGTGTAGTGCTATGGCTTGCTGCTGTTGGCCATTTAAACCATATTGAGGCCAAAGACTCCCTTATAAGACTTTCCAAGACTTCTCTTTGGGTGTCAAAAAGCATCTTAGAGGACGCACAAAATGCGTTAAAGAAAATATTTCGGCGGAATTAGATTATTCTAATTTTAAATCATATGTTACATTGATTATAGAGGGTTAACTATTGAAAATCAGTCCTGATTTGATCATATTCTGGCAGTGGGGAGATTTTACGTTAAACGCAACCATCGTTTTCACATGGGCAATCATGGCCTTCCTGACAATCTGTTCGTGGATAGTAACCAGAAAACTCACCATGGAAACAAAACTCTCACGGTGGCAGAATATCCTTGAAATTCTGGTCACGTGGATTCAGGGCCAGATACAGGCTATCAGCCAGCGCGAAACATACCGGTACCTGCCATTTATAGGAACCCTGTTTATCTTTATTGCCGTTTCAAATCTTTTGGCCATTATTCCATGGTACCAGGCGCCTACAGGCTCATTGTCCACTACCATAGCGCTTGCAGTTTGTGTTTTTATTGCGACCCCTCTGTTCGGCATCATGGAAGGCGGCTGGAAAGCGTATTTTCGGTCATATCTCAAGCCTACATTCTTCATGTTGCCATTCAATATTATCGGGGAGATTTCGCGCACGCTCGCGTTGGCAGTAAGACTTTTCGGCAATATTATGAGCGGCTCAATGATAGCGGGGATCCTGCTATCGGTTACACCACTGTTTTTCCCTATCATTATGCAGGCTCTCGGATTGCTTACGGGACTGGTACAGGCATATATTTTTGCCGTGCTGGCAATGGTATACATTGCCTCGGCAATACAGACGCACAAGGGGAAGGCCGCGCAGGAATCAGAACATTGAACGAGAAGATATATAGTGCGGCGTAGCCGCAACCAAATTAAAAACAATTTAGAGATTCAGGGATTTAGGAATTCCTTAACCCCTGAATTCTTAAATTATGAAACTTTGATAAAAATAGAAAAAGGAGGAGTTTGATCATGGATACACTTGGTTTAATAAGTATTGCTTCAATTATCACTGCGGGTATTACGATAGCGATTGGTTCCATCGGCCCGTCACTTGGAGAAGGCCGCGCGGTCTCCCAGGCCCTGCACTCAATCGCGCAGCAGCCTGATGAGGCAAACACAATAACGAGGACGCTTTTTGTGGGTCTGGCAATGATTGAGTCTACGGCAATATACTGCTTTGTCGTGTCAATGATTCTGCTCTTTGCCAATCCATTCTGGAAACATTTTATTGAAAAAGTCGGGGGATGATTCGTGATTGACTGGTTTACGGTATGTGCACAGATTTTTAATTTTCTGATTCTTGTTTATCTCCTCAAGCGCTTTCTCTACGGACCCATAATCGCGGCAATTGATAAAAGAGAAGAGAGTATCTCCGCAAGAATTAAGGAGGTCGAACAGAAACAAGTTGCTGCTGAAGAAGAAATAGATACGTTCCGAAAAAAGAATGAAGATTTTGAGTTGCGACGGACAGAGATGAATGCTCATATGAAGGAAGAAATCGAGTTTCAGAAAAAACAGCTACTCGAAAATTCACGGCAGGAGATTGAAGAAATCAAAACACGTTGGAATGAATCGGTCATACAGGAGAGAGATGTTTTTCTGAAAAATCTCAGAAAGCGTGTCATTGATCAGGTTTATATAATTACGAAACAGGCCCTTGCCGATCTTGCCGCGACTGATATCGAACAACACATTGTTACTGTTTTTCTAAAGAAGATTAGTGACTTCAATGGGGCAAAGAGTGAAAAGATTACGCAATCCCTGCAGGACCCGGAAACAGAAATTACGATTACCACTTCATTTGAATTGCCCGGGGATCAACGAGACTTAATACGAAAGGCAGTTCGCGAACTTCAGTTTGAAAACAAGGATATCAGGTTTATTGTATCGAATGATATTATTTGCGGGATTGAACTCAGGGGAAATGGTTTCGTAATCGGCTGGAATCTTGAGGATTATCTGAATTCACTGGAGAAGGATTTCAATAAGACTATTGAAGCTGGAACCGGAAAATTGAAAAGTTGAAAATTTTTCTGCATGAAACATGAAGTAAAGTTTTTCAGGGAGTAGTATATATGATGGAATCACCGAAAAAAGGAGTACAAAATTGAGTGACAAGAATGAGTTGGGCGCTCTTCTCGATGACGCCTTTACCACTTTTGACCGTGTTATTGAGGAACATCATTATGAACCGACCGCTCATGAAACCGGTATCGTAAAATTTGCAGGACGAGGTGTTGTGCTTGTTGATGGATTGCCCGGCGTAAAGGCTGAAGAGATGCTCATATTCCCCGGAAATATATACGGAATGGTCTTCAATCTTGATCCGGAAGAGGTCGGCGTTGTGATGCTTTCCAAAAGCGATGACTTAAAAGCCGGCAGTACAGCGACCCGTACCGGTAAGGTAATGGATGTGCCTGTGGGAGAAGCGCTCCTGGGTCGTGTTGTTGACCCGACAGCCAGGCCACTTGATAATGGCGGCCAGGTTAATACTCTCGAAAGAAAACCGATAGAGCGGGAAGCGCCCGCGATTATGGATCGTGAACCGGTAACCGTTCCTCTTCAGACAGGCCTGAAAGTAGTGGACGCTCTCGTCCCGATCGGAAGGGGGCAGAGGGAGCTTATCCTCGGAGACCGTCAGACGGGAAAGACTGCTATTGCCCTGGATACAATCATAAACCAGAAAAATAAGAACGTGGTATGCGTTTACTGCGCGATCGGTCAGCGGAGCTCTTCTGTCGCAAAGCTTATTGAAGACTTGCACAGGCACGAAGCAATGGAATATTCCATAGTTGTGTCAACATCCGGAGAAGACCCTCCGGGAATGAAATTCATTGCGCCTTACGCGGCAACTTCAATGGCCGAATATTTCATGGAAAAAGGCAGGGACGTTCTGATTGTATATGACGATTTGACCAATCACGCGATTGCGTACAGAGAACTGTCTCTGCTCCTGAGACGCCCTCCGGGAAGAGAAGCTTTCCCCGGAGATGTTTTTTATATACATTCCCGTCTCCTTGAACGTTCTACGCATCTGAGAAAAGAACTTGGGGGCGGCTCATTGACCGCTCTGCCCATTGTTGCTACGGAAGCGCAGAATGTTGCAGCTTACATTCCCACAAATATTATCTCTATTACGGATGGACAGATTTATCTTTCACCCGATCTTTTTCAGAAAGGTGTTTTACCTGCGGTGGATGTCGGCAAATCGGTATCCCGTGTGGGTGGAAAGGCACAGCTTCCCGTATACCGTTCAGTTGCCGGAAATTTGAGACTCTCTTATTCTCAGTTTGAAGAGCTTGAGAAATTTGCCCGCTTCAGCACAAGGCTTGACGAGCAGACTCGGAAAACCCTTGAGAGAGGTCGCCGTGTGCGTGAGGTGCTCAAGCAGGATCAGTACAACCCTTTTACCGTGTCAGAGCAGATCGCGGTGCTTCTGTCGGTAACAGAAGGAGTTTTTGATGACTTGCCGGTAGAAAAGATTGAAGAGGCTGAGCTGGCAATCAGGTCTGCGGTTACAAAACAGTTACCCCACATAAGTGAAAAAATTCATACTGGCAATAAATTGAGCGATGAAGACAAAAAGGCGATTGTTGAAGCCGCAAGGGCAGTGACTGCAAAAGAGAAGAGTTGATATTTAAAAGAAATACTGATGTAACGATTATGAGAACTGCATATTTTTCTGACAAATATTCTTCTGCTCCACTTTTTTATATTTTTCTTTGCGATCTTTGCTTGTGCCGTCTTTGCGGTGATAAAATAGTTACGCTGAATAGTTACATAAAATTAATCTCACATGCAAACTATTGAAACCATAAGAAGAAACATTAAAAGCGCGGAAGATCTTCGGGACATTGTAAAAACCATGCGGACATTGTCTGCGGTAAACATTCACCATTTTGATCAGGCCGTTGAGTCTACGGGTGATTACTACCGATCGGTTGAAATGGGATTTCAGGTTTTACTCAAGGGCGAAACGGTTGCAGCGCCGGAACAGAAGGAAGAAAGTAGATGTGGCTTCTACGCCGTTGTATTTGGTTCTGATCAGGGGCTTTGCGGAGGTTTTAATGAGCAGATTGTTGCCTACGCCTTACAGGAGATTGAAAGCGAGAAAACGGTGGAAAACAGTACCATTGTATGCATAGGCGCGCGTGCGCTCGCGTCGCTTGAGGAGAGAAAGCAGCAAACAGTGGAAGTCTTTCCTCTGCCGGGATCGCTTGCGAGTATAACACCGATAGTTCAGCAGTTAGTAATGGCAATTACCGATTTGCAGGCAACCGGAAAAATCAACAGGGTTATACTCTTTCATCATAAACTGGTGTCTCAGGTTTCCTATCAGCCGAACCACATGACTCTCCTTCCAATTGACCGGACGTGGTTAGAATCAATCAGACAGAAAAAATGGCCAAGCCATTTACTGGCATCATTTACCATGGAGAAAGATGCCCTTTTCTCTTCTCTTTTCCGTCAGTATATGTTTATTTCCCTTTACCGGGCATTTGCAGAATCTATGGCATGCGAAAACGCGGCTCGCCTTATTTCCATGCAATCAGCCGAGAAAAATATTGAAGAACGGCTTGAACAGCTCAACGCCATCTACCGCAGCGAGCGTCAGAGTTCAATTACCAGCGAACTTCTGGACATTGTGTCAGGTTTCGAGGCATTGAGAACAAAAGAAGAATAGAACGCCAACATTCACAGATCATTGTTCATTCTGACAAAGGAGATAGTGCTTAATTCTCAGGCTTACGGGCAAGTTTGTTAAGTGGAGATGATACCTTAAAAATTCTTTAACAATTGTCCAGGTATCTTCTTTTTCCGTCGTTCCCTCTTCTGCAGTACGAGTTTCTCAATCTCTACCAGTACGAATACAGAAAAGGCAATTATTGTTATGTAAGCCCATTCAACCGGCTTGAGGCTTTTAACGCCGAAGAGATGTTGCATAAATGGTGTATATGTAAAGAAGAGTTGTGCGATTATTACCGCACCTATAGCGATATAAATATAACGATTTCCTGTGAATCCTTTCCTGGTGAAGATACTGGTTCTTAAAAACCGTGTATTCAGCAGATAAAATATTTCAAACATTACCAAAGTGTTGACAGACACAGTTCGGGCATATTCTATGGAAACGTTATGCAGCCTGTCCCATAAAAAAAGGCCAAAGGTGCCCGAAACCATTATTGATGATACAAAAAGAATCCTCCAGATTAAAAACGGAGAGAGGATCGGCTCCTTCGTATCTCTAGGTGACTGCTGCATTATCTTCGCCTCAGGAGGTTCAAATGCAAGCGATAAAGCGAGGGTAACGGCAGTAATCATATTTATCCAGAGTATCTGAACCGGTGTAATCGGAAGAAGACGGCCTGTCAAAATAGCTGCTATGATAATCCCCGCTTCACCTCCATTGGTCGGAAGGATAAAGGTAATAGATTTCTTGATATTGCTATACACGGTACGGCCTTGTTCAACAGCATTGGTAATAGATGCGAAATTGTCATCAGTCAGTACCATTTCCGCCGACTCCTTTGCAACATCAGTACCTTTGATACCCATAGCAATCCCTACATCCGCACGCTTGAGAGCAGGTGCGTCATTTACTCCGTCACCAGTCATCGCTACGACTTCTCCATTTGCCTGAAGCGCTTGAACAAGTTTTAATTTGTGTTCAGGACTTACCCGTGCGAATATATCTACTTTCCGGACAGCAAGGCGGAATTGGTCGTCATCCATTGAATCCAGTTCCGTTCCTGATATTGCCGACTTTCCATCTCCGATTCCTATTTTTGCACCAATAGAGCGTGCCGTATATATATGGTCTCCCGTAATCATCTTTACTTTAATGCCTGCCGTTTTACATAGTTGTATAGCTTCGATCGCTTCGGTTCTTGGCGGATCAATAATACCAATAAAACCGAGAAGGCTAAGACCTCCATTCACATCAGAAAACTGAAGAGTTCGGTGATTAACGTCAGCCGGCATAAAGGCTATTGCAAGAACCCTCTGCCCCTTACTCGCCATTTCTTCGATCCGGTTGTTCCAATACTTGGTATTAATAGGTTCATCTACTCCTGAAGAGCGTTGTTTGTTGCACATCATCAAAACTTTTTCCGGTGCTCCCTTAACGTAAATGAATCCGTGTCCGGAATGGTCATGATGCAGAGTAGCCATGAAACGATGTTCCGATTCAAAGGGAATTATATCTGTTCTCGGATACATTTCTTTTACCTTCGTATGTTCCAATCCGGCCTTTATTCCCATAGACACAAGCGCTCCCTCTGTAGGGTCACCGTGCATCTGCCACTGATTCCCGACAGCATGGAGCTCTGCATCATTGCAGAGCAACGCGGCCTGTGCCAGCTCACTCAGTGTGGGATATTCTGTTAATGAAATATTTTTGCCATCAATGGAAAATCCACCGTGTGGTTCATAGCCCACTCCGCTTACATCGAAAAGATGACTCACAGAGGCTATAGTCTGGACAGTCATCTCATTGCGCGTAAGTGTGCCTGTTTTATCAGAACATATTACCGTCACAGACCCGAGAGTTTCAACGGCAGGAAGACGGCGAATGATGGCGTTACGTTTTGCCATACCCTTAACCCCGATTGCCAGAGTAATCGTAATTATTGCCGGTAGTCCTTCGGGTATTGCGGCTACAGCCATACCAACAGCAGCGAGGAACATATCTCCAAACTTGTATTGCCGTACCATAATACCAAAAACAAAAGTAAATAGTGCCATAGCTCCGATTGCCATGGTTAGCAAATAACCGAATTCTGCAATCTGCCTGAGCAATCTTGTGGTAAGCGGCTTAACCGTAGAAAGCATCATATTAATACGTCCAATCTCTGTAGTATCACCAGTGGATACCACAACTCCGATTCCCTGGCCATATGTCACAAACGTTGCGGAAAAAGCCATACATTTTTTATCTCCTATTACCGCAGTTTCTGCAACCGGTACAATCGTTTTTTCCACCGGCATTGATTCTCCTGTAAGCGCTGCTTCATCTATGCGTAAACCTTTGGCCTTAAACAGACGAAGGTCTGCAGGAACCTTATCTCCGGACTGTAAAAAAACAATATCACCGGGAACAACACCGTCCGCGGAAATCATGACTTTTTTACCGTTGCGAAGAACAAATGCCTGCTGGGAAAGTATAGAACGTATCGCATCCAATGCTTTTTCTGCCTTACCTTCCTGTATAAAACCGATAAGCGAATTTACAATTATTACGCCGAAAATAACACCCGCATCAACCCAATGGCTGAGGAACGCTGTTATTATGCCGGCAGCAAGCAGAACGTATATGAGTACATTGTGGAACTGCAATAAAAACCGAATGACAGAACTCTGTTTTTTGGGTGGATGTAACTTGTTTTTACCATATCGGGACAGCCGTTTTTCTACCTCTTCAATCGTTAACCCTTCGGGCTGGCTTTCAATCTGCTCAAAAACATCAGTGATTTCAGATGCATGCCAGGATGTGTTAGAATCTTCTTTATTCATAGTATTTAAAATCTAAGTCAGATAATTTAAATGAAAATTTGTTGTATATAAGTCTGAAAATATACTCTCATGGACAGTCAGGCATCCGGAAAAAATCGTTACTATATAGTTTAGGTATACCAGAAAAAACATTATGGTAAAAGTCAAAAAAAGGATGTTTTTTCTTTCGGTAGTATCTGGCAAATGGTATATTTGCCATAACAGAAGAAGCTGAGGTCTGATCTTCATAATTAAATGTATAGGAAATTCAAAGTTTATGGTAGGAGCCGTCTCCAGACGGCGATCGTCAACGTTAAACGGTGGTAATTCGGTCGCCAACAGGAGTTGGCTCCTACCTGCGTGTCTTTAAGGTTGCCGAATGCCTGATTTTAATTAGGCATTCGGCAGATATTTTACCATATATAATACAAAAAAAATCTTGTTGGTTAGTCTAACATGAAATGTCGGGTATGGAAACCCGACCTACACAAAAAATTTTTGTAGGGCGGTTTCCATACCCGCAGATTTTGAAATCCCTCATACATTTAATTGCTTGTTGGGTGGGTTTTTGACAATTCTTATAGATGGAGCTGAGATTATGAAACGATTGAGTTGGTACATTATGCTGGGCTCAATGCTGCTCGCACTGTCTGCTTCTTTCTATGTTTTGCACTACTTGATATTCAAGGATGTTCACCATATCTTCATCTTCCTGATTGGTGATATCGCGTTTGTATTCATTGAAGTTCTTATGGTAACGTTAATCATCCGCCGCGTACTTGAAGACCGGGAAAAGAAGGCTCTGCAGAAACACATGAACATTTTCATAGGGGCATTTTTCAGCGAAGTCGGAATAAAGCTTCTGGGACTCCTGTCCAGGTGGGATCCTCACATTGAAAGAATACAGCAGGAACTGGTCGTTGAGGGAGACACTGCTGAACAGAAGTTTGCGAGAGTCTGCAGGTGCTTGAGGAATCATGATTTCAGTATCGAGCGGGAGAAACCGGATTGGGAGACGTTAAAGGCATTTCTGGTCGCGAAGAAGGATTATCTCTTGAGGCTGTTGGAGAATCCAAATCTGCTGGAACACGAGTCTTTCACAGACCTGTTATGGGCAGTGTTTCATATGGCCGAGGAATTCGAGGCTCGCATGGATTTCGATTACCTGCCGAATGAAGACCATGAGCACCTCCATGATGACGCGAAAAGAGTATATGGGCAATTGGCCCTGCAGTGGCTCAAATACATGGAACACTTGATCGGCAATTATCCATATCTGTTTTCACTCTCAATGAGAACTAACCCGTTTGATCCGAGTGCAACGCCAATAGTGCAGAAGTCACAATAATGGTTTAGTACTAAGCCATCAACTGCTTCTATAGCCCATAAAGTAAAGTCACGCAAAGAAACATTCTTGAAGATAAGGGGCTTTCGCTTGATCTGATCTATACTGCTGACTTTGTAACCAATCATTCAGGTGAAATACGCAATGTAAATGGAATTAGATGGTAGACATTTTTACCTTGAATTGGCCAGGAAAACAAATAACATGGGTATTAAAGAGTATCCCGAATATGATGTTGTAAATATCGACAAGGAATTATAAACGCCATTTGATTATACTATTACCATCGCCGGTAGTGCGGGGCAGGGACTGCAGATAATTGCCAATATACTGCTCAAGGTACTTGCCAGAAACGGTTACTATGTATTTTCGTCACAGGACTAACTCTATTGAACGGTTTTAGTAGTTAATCGCAGATCTAACATCTGTATTTTGATCTTTCGATCGAGATGGTCAAATGATATAGTTACCGAAAGCGTTTTTCGCAATTCAACAAACATAGTTATTATCGAATATCCGGATAACCTTGAGGATTAAATTATGAAAATTACCTTTATTGGCGCTACAAGGATTGTTACCGGTTCATGTTTCCATATCCGGACGGGAAAAGCACATCTCCTTATTGATTGTGGGCTGTTCCAGGGAACCAGGGAGAATGAACAGAAGAACGCGGAGCCATTCCCGTTTAAACCATCTGAAGTAGACTATCTCTTGTTGACTCATGCTCATCTTGACCACTCAGGGCTTATACCAAAACTGGTAGCTGAAGGTTTTCAGGGTAAAATACTTGCGACAAAAGCAACTGTTGAACTATGCAATGTCATGCTCCTTGATTCAGCACACATACATGAACGTGAGGCGGAATGGCAAAACAGAAAACGAAGGAGGGCTGGGAAATCTCCTCTTCAGCCGTTGTATACGACAGAAGATGCCACTTACAGCTTTCAATTTTTTCAAGGGGTTAATTACAATGAAATAGTGGATCTGGAGAATGGCGTTAAGGTGAGATTTCAGGATGCTGGTCACATCCTGGGATCCGCGTGTCTGGAATTATGGGTAAAGGAAGATGCAAAAGAGAAGAAACTCGTTTTCTCCGGAGACATTGGCCAGAAGGATCTGCCGATTGTCAAAGACCCTACACCTATAGAGGAAGCAGATTATGTATTTACGGAATCTACGTATGGGAACAGAAGGCACAAAGATATTGATGAAACAGTAGAAGAGTTCAGAAAAGCTGTATCCGAAGCGTTAGAAAGAGGGGGAAATGTGATTATACCTGCCTTTGCTGTTGGACGAACACAGAACATTCTCTATATATTGAAACAGTTATCGAAAGAGAAAAAACTCAAGAATCTTCACGTTTTTGTTGACAGCCCCATGGCAATTCGAGCAACCAACGTAACCTTAAATCATCAGGAATGCTTCGATGAAGAGACCCTGGAACTTGTGAAGGAAGGTAAGCTTTCCGGGAGCGGGCTCTCTTTAACGTTTACGGAGAAAGCAGAAGATTCCAAGAGAATAAATAAAACAAAATCCGGGGCAATTATTATTTCCGCAAGCGGAATGTGTAATGCGGGAAGGATACGTCATCATTTAAAACACAATTTATGGCGTCAGGAGTGCAGCGTCATATTCGTAGGATACCAGGCCCAGGGGACTCTGGGTAGAAGGATTATTGAGGGAGCAAAAATAGTGAAACTTTTTGGAGAAGAGATTGCGGTAAAGGCTAAGATATACACCATAGGCGGTTTTTCCGCCCACGCGGATCAGGAAGGACTCATCGATTGGCTCAGCAATTTTAAAAAGAAGCCTGAACGTATTTTTGTTATGCATGGTGAGGAAGAAATAGCACTGGGGTTTGCCGAAACGATTAAAAAACGACTGAACATTGATGCCTACGCACCTTTCTGCCTGGAAGACATAACGGTATAATTATATTGATTAATATTTTTACCTGTAATAAAGAAATAAATTCTATGACGGTAAATAAACAAAAAAAAACTAAAAAAACCACAAATAAAATCTCAATTACACCTGACCACAGAATTGCGAAGGTAATTGAGGACAAAGACGAAAAGATATCATCCTGGCGTATTTTTAAGATTATGGGAGAATTTGTCAGTGGTTATGAATTTTTGAATAATTATGATTTAGCGGTAAGTATTTTTGGCAGCGCCCGCCGTGGATTCAAAGATGAAATTTACAAAGAAGCACAAACACTTGGATACAAACTGGCCAAATTGGGTTTCGCCGTTATTACGGGGGGAGGGCCGGGAATTATGGAGGCTGCCAATAGAGGCGCACATAAAGCCGGAGGAAGATCTGTTGGAATTAATATACAATTACCTGCAGAACAACAGGTAAACCCTTATGTCCGGGAAACCATTGGTTTTAATTACTTTTTTGTCCGTAAGCTGATGTTATCGTTTGCTTCAGAAGTATATATTTTTTTTCCGGGCGGCTTTGGAACGCTCGATGAACTTTTTGAATTGTTAACACTTATTCAGACAAAAAAGAGTAAACGCATCCCAATTATTTTGGTAAACAAGGAATTTTGGACACCACTGTTAGACTGGCTAAATAATCAGGTTTTTAAAAAGAATAATGCTATAAGCAAAGAAGATATGGAGATTTATAGTTTGGTAGATACTGCTGATGAGGCATTTCTTTTGATTAAAAAAATGATTGATACTAAATAAAACTATTTCTGCTAGAAAGGCCATAGTAATGGTATAAGAAGCACGGCCAAGCCCCAGAATATCAGGTTAAGCGGCGCGCCGATTCGTGTAAAGTCTGTAAATCGGTATCCTCCGGGAGAATAAATCATCGTATTTGTCTGATAGCCTATCGGGGTAGCAAAACTGGTGGAAGCGGCAAAGGTTATCGCCACCAGAAACGGCCTTGCATCCACGTTCATGGCTGCCGCCACTGACATGCCTATAGGCACAAGTATTATTGCAGCAGCGTTATTTGACATAGCCTCTGTAAGTATTGCTGTTATTATGTATATGACAGCCAGAACCACAAGAGGTCCTAGATCTAGAAAAGGACTTAAGAACGTATTCGTCATCCAGAGAGCGGCGCCACTTTGCTCCATAGCAAGTCCCAATGGCAATATGCCTCCAAGAAGAAAAATAACTTTCCAATCGATAGCTTCGTAAGCTTCCTCAATAGTAAGACAGCGGCCCAAGACCATGCCAACTGCCCCTATTAATGCTGCAACCAGGATCGGGATTATATTTAACACGGTTAATGTTACTACGGTAAGAAACATGAGTAATGCAACGATGGCTTTATCTTTTCGCACATATAGTTCCGTTAATTCGTTGGTGACTATGAGGTCACGTGATTTCAGAAGCCTGGCAATAACTTCTTTGTCTGCTTCCAGGAGCAGTGTGTCTCCATCATTGAGACTTATTTCTGCCACACGATCTCGTATCGTCTTTCCACGACGTTGTACCGCAAAGGCAATGCAGCCGAAACGGCGGAAGAATTCAAATGTTTGTAATGTTTGGCCTACCAATCTTGACCGTGGTGGAATAAGAACTTCAACCAGCCTGATTTCATCAGAACTGATCTTCTTGTCATCCATCTCTGCTTTAGCATGTAAACGTAATCGATATTTATCCTGCATGGCGATCAGTGTATTCATATTTCCATGAAGCAGAAGAATATCACCTTCTCTAATCTTGGTTTTTGGAGGTTTTGTTGTTGCCTTGTCATTTCGTATGAACTTAATAAGATTTACTTTTTCATTCTGTTTCAGCTTGCTCTTCATCCATGTTGTACCAATCAGCAAAGATTTCTTCGTTACCTGCAGTTCTGCAAGATAATCGGCAAGATGATACCTGTCCACCTGCTGCTCTCCACCCTTACGCTTTGGGAGAAGCCAGCGAGCTAATATTAGATAGGCTATGCCAACAACCGTCATAGCAAGGCCCAATGGTGCAAACTCAAAAAACGTGAAGGCTTTCATACCTTTGTCAACCGCGATCGAGTTAACCAGTATATTGGTAGAGGTTCCAATCAATGTACATACCCCTCCGAATTGGCTTGCAAATGACAGAGGTATCAATACCCTGGATGCAGAAATCTTCCGTGTTTTCGCGAGTACGATTGCAATGGGGATAAATACTGCAACAGCGGCAGTATTGATCATGAATCCCGATAAGAAGGCGATAGCAATGCAGATAACAATAATGAGTCGTGGTTCGGTTTTCCCAGCCAGACTGTCCAGCCGGCGCGCAAGCCATCCGACCAGTCCTGCACGCTCCAGTCCCGCGCTCAAGACAAACATGGCGACTATAGTGGCGGTTGCCTGATTAGCAAAACCGTATAACGCCTGATCAGGATCTAATAATCCCAGCATGATTAAAGCAAGCAACACACAGAGGGCTATCAAGTCAACCCGTAATTTTTCAGTTATAAAGAGAGCCATTGCAGCAACAACTACTGTAATGACCAATATAGCTTGTATATCAGGCAATTAAAACGTCTCCTTACAAAAACATCTATGTAATCTAAAAAAAAAATAATTATAACAGAACGATTCAAGCTGGCAATTCAAAATCAGATGAAGGGTTTTCCTCTTATTCTTCTTGACTAAGCTTTTTCATGGGGTTAGCCTTGCATTTTTATAATTGATGCATTCATCTCGATGATTGGTTTTCTCTGTTCAATGAGATGATAAATAGTAATATGAACTCCATTATTAAAATCCATAAACCGAATATACTCAGTTTAAAAGAGGCGATAGAGATCTCTTTTGAACCAAAACTGGATCCCCATGTTCATGGACTTAACGTTAAAAATATCAATCGTCTTATGAGTGGGAATAGACAGGGAAAAATTGCTTCCGGTGAATTAATGGTGGATTTAAACGGTACATTGGGTGAGCTTGTGGTGGGAGCAGGCATAATGGCAGGTAGAATATCTGCCCATGCAGACAAATATATTATTACGAATGGAAATCCTATAAATTTATTACGATTTCGTGGTATGCAGGTCTGGTGGTTACGAGAATTGATAAATACCCGGGATGTATTTGTCGTAGTCAAATGTACTGAATGTGAACGTAAGGGCATTAGTTCAGTTGAAAAGCCCTCCCTGATTCATGGAGAAACTCTTGGATATTGTTTTGACAAGAGTGAAATAGATCTGGTTTTAAATATTTTAGAATCTGAACAGGGGATTGTCCATCCTGAAAAGGTGCGGACACTTATATCTCTTCTTTTCGGGGTTGTAAAGGAAGGTCATCCATATGCCTTCCCTGACCTTCCGGATGATTATATGTTTAAGATCGTTGTCAGTGAAGAATATAAAACTATTGATTTAAAGAAAATCTTTGCAAGCTCTCTTGAATCGATGAGAAACACTCTGGATATTAATCTCATGGTGAAATTACTCGGTGAAGCAATCGATACTAAAGGAATAGAAAACGGGAAAACACGGTGTGACGCGAAGATTGCCGTTCTCTGGAGGGAGCGGCATGAAGATCTTTATAATGCATTCAAGATTAATGGTTTTGATGTAGGGAAAAAGGATTTTTTTAAAATTGGCAGATTGCTTAGAGAAGACTCAGGCAGGCTTACTGAAGGAAATATTGAATGGGTATTATATGATGATTGGTCGCAGGGCCTTGAGATAGCTCTTGGGGATATTGATCTGTTGATTGGTTCCGGAAGGATGCCGGGAGCCCTTAACAGTGCCTGGCTTGTAGCAAAATATGGGGGTAACTTCGCCAGCATCCCTATTGCGACAGAGTATCTTTATCAGGGTGAGGCCAGAACTCATTTTGAAAATGTTAATAATTTTTCTCTACGTGAGCAGAGTAACGCGAAACGATTCAACCTTGATCTGATCGATACAGTTACTGGACGTAATAAAATCTACACTCATCTGGACTTGTTTAGAGGTGATCTCAGTGAAAGCGTTATGGCCATAGGGATAATCAGGGAGAATCCCTGCCTGGGTGGAGGAATTCAAGGCGTACGTACTGATGAGGAGACAGGGAAGGTCATTGTGAATGTGTTGTGGCTCGGATCTGAAGAGAAAGGGATTATTAATCTGGAGTTAGAGTTTGAGACAAGTGTCTCTTATTATTTATCAAAGATTCTGATGCCCGGACAAGATGGCAGGACTGCGGCTAATCTTTATCACTTGAGTCTGGCTTACGCTGAATTTGGAAAATGGAGGAAGGCAGGGCAAACCATTCAGGAGGCGTTAAAGTATTCAGCAGAAAACCGTTCAAAAGGATTCCGGCGAAAAATAAAAACAACGCAGTTATATATCAAAGGATTAGAAGCGTTTGGTATGGGAGACCCAGAATCTGCTAACAAAAGAGCCGCAGAGTTTTTTGAAAAAGCATTGGACTGTAATGATCATGAAGATCCTCTACACATACGCCGTTTTCTCAGAAGAATCGCTCTTGATAAAATGGATATGGTCATTCAAAAAGCTGAAGACCTGTGGATAAAGGGAATCGATGGAAAAGAGAAAGCCCGCAATTATATCCCGGAATCATTTAAATTCTGGAAGGAAGCGTATAAATATAGCGGCAATGAGGTCGGGTTGATGGAAAGATACAACGAACTTAATTTCTGGGAGACGATCCATAATTATCATGATGAGATTGTCAGCATGTGGCAGAGAAAAGAGTTTCCAAAGAATGGAAAATTAAGGCTACAGTTCAGATTAAAAAAAGCCTATGAGGTATTTGTGAAACTGCGGAAAACAAAAATAGTCAGTGAATACGAAAAGGAATTACATAAAGGACAGGGTGATATCTGGATGAGCTATCTACTGGTAACGGTCTTTAGAGAATCCCCACCATCCATACGGAACGGAATGATTAAAGCCTGCCTTGATCTTCTTGACAGTATTAATGAGTGGAAGAACAACCAGATAATTGATGGGCAGATTAATACCTCAACACTTTCTTCCCGATATGAAGCCGGGTATGGTTTATCCGGAGAAATGGTACAAGCGATTATCGAGTACCGTGACAAGCAAGATACGGGAAAAATCACGAATGTTTCACAGCTTTTTGAAATTCCGATTTTCTTAGGAAATGATTTTATTATACGGTTTTTGTCTGCTCTTGTCCCAACAAAGAAACAGCTTCAGGAAAAAGATGATATTTTAGTAGAGGTAGAGACAAAATTTGTGCGACCAACCAGTTTAACCATCGAAGAACAGATAATTCACCAGGAAAAACAGAGAGAAAAAATACAGCAGGAAAAACATAATGTTCTGGACTATAACCTGGAGCAGGGTATCTTTCTTTTTGAAGCTGAAATAAATGCTTATCACGCCAGAGAATTAATTGTGCTGGGACATCACAGAGGAGCGGAAGAATATCTCACAAAGGCTATTGCGGCTTTAGATCGAATGATTGATAAATCCATTGGATACCTGCCTTACGTCTATCAACAGAAAAACAAAGTCGATCTTTATAAAGAATTTGGACAGCGATTAAAAAGGGTTGAATTGTTGAAAAAAGGTGTTAAGGCCCTCGATGAAGTTCTGGATCCGGATAAAAGAAAAAAACGTTTTGGAAAAAATTCCGGAGCAGTGGGGGGGCAGGATCTAATTGCATTAATGAAAATGGGCGAACTAGGCCAGATGATTAAGAAATTAGGAGGATAAATAACAGAAATAAATTATACAAACGGTAATACAGAGAAAAATCATTGTCATAATGCCCCCTGCCTTGAGATAATCCAGATTGCGGTACTTACCTGGCACAATAAGTAAGGCATTTACCTGGTGAGTCGGCAAGAGAAAGGAATTTGAAGCACATACCCCTACCAAAAGTGCAAGATAACGGGGATCGACATCAATGATTTTCCCCATATCAATTACTAATGGTACAAGTAGTATCGTGGCAGCAACATTAGACAAAAATAGAGTAAATACTGTTGTAAGAGAAGCAATAACCAATAATATAATGATAATGTGTTTTCCTTCCAGAAGATTCATTATATTGTATGCAATCAACTCTGCCGCCCCTGTTTGCTTCATTGCAAGACCAAGGGGGATTAATCCCGCTAGAAGAAAAATTATCTGCCAATCTATTGCCTTATATGCATCATCAACCCCTATAACTCCAAAAAGAATCATTCCTAATGCCCCGGTAAACAAGGCTATGGGAAGATAAACTCCGGAGATGGCCATTACAATGGAACATAGAAAACAGATGCTTGCAATAATTTCTTTCGATGATTTGGTTTCAGCTGACCCTATCGGTGTAACTACAATAAAATTTTTGTCAATACTCAAGTTCTTTATGTATTTCCAGTGTCCGTATACAAGAATTATGTCACCGGATTTAAGAGTTTTATCGGAAAATCCGCTTCTGGCTTCGATTCCACTGTTTAATAAAACCAGAGGTTCTACCCCAAAAGTCTTACGCAGTGAAACTTCACGCAACGTTTTTCCTATAATTGAAGAATGGGGTTTTACGATAACTTCAGCAAAACCCGCAATGGCGTCCTTTTGAAGATCATCAAATGTTGTCACATATTTGCTAACCTGTAAATGGTAATCAGATGCAAGGCGTTCAACATTTTCCTTACTTCCAAAAATGCCGAGTTTTTGTCCAGCACTGAAACTCGCTTGCCTCCATGGAGCATACCGAATTTCATCTTTTTCTACCATGGCGATAAGGTTAAGGCCATAGTGCTCTTTTAATTTTACTGATTCTCTGGTTTTTCCAATTAAAGGGCTGTCATTCGATACTACCAGTTCAAATAGTGTTTTCGGTAAACTCCAGGAAGCGATTAATTCTTGCTGGTGTTTAGTTACAATATCTTCTAATGGTCTTGACGGTAAAACATATTTGCCAAACAGGAGGAAAAAGCCTGTGCCGGTGAAAAGTAACGTCAATCCTATTGGAGTTACGCTGAATAAGCTAAATTTCTGCAAGCCACCATGTTCCATCAGATCGTTAAGGAGTATGAGTGGGCTTGAACCAATCATACTTATGGTACCGCCCAGAATGGCGGCAAATCCCATAGGCATAAAAAAACGGGATGGAGATATTCCCTTATGCTTTGTAATCTTTATAAGAGCAGGAAGAAACAGAGCAATAACGCCGATATTCTGCATGAAAGCCGATACAGCACCGATCATTAATGAAATTACACCGAAAAGCCGACGGTCACTTTTTCCTGCTATAAAAAAAATAAATTTTATTAACCTGTTCATGATGCCGGATTGATCAACACCGTAACCCAGAATCATTACCGCAATAATTGAAATAACGGCATTACTCGAAAACCCTGAAAACACCTGCTCTTTTTCTATCAAACCGAACATTGGCAATAATATTAAAACGAGCAATGCAACGACATCAACTCTTATAATTTCTGTTACAAACAGAATAATCATTACCAATAAACTGGTGAGAACAAGAATTATATCCGGAGACATGTAACGTTTCCTTTAAGGAATGGTAAAAGTTTTGTAACTATTCAGCGTACTTATTTTATCACCGCAAAGACGCAAAGACCGCAGAGAAAAACATAAAAAATATGAGAATATTTGCCAGAAAAATATCCATCTCTGATAATCGTTACTTCAGTATTCTTTTTAAATATCAACTTTGCGTCCTTTGCGTCTTTGCGGTGAATAGATACAAAGTTTTTTTTATTTTAATATCTCAACTTTGATCAAGTTGGTAGAATCTGCAGCGTCTGTTAGAATACCTGCGGTAATAACGACCACATCACCGGTTTTTACTAAACCGGACTGTAATGCCTTCTCTTTTGCCTGTTCTATCATTTCCTCTGTATTGCTATATCTATTTGAGAGTATGGGATATACTCCCCAAATTAAATTGAGACAGCGAACCACTTCAGGGTCAGGACTTAAAGCGATAATTACCTGGTTCGGACGATTGGATGCAACCATTTTAGCTGTGCCACCGAATTGGGTGGGAGTAAGAATAGCCTCTGCTTTTAAATCTTTAGCCAATTCTGAAGTAGCACGGCTGACTGCGCTGACTATAGATTCGGGTTTTTCCTCATCTGGTCTATAATTTTGATGTTTTAATACACGGCTTGACTCTGTAGCTTCGATGATCTTAGCCATAGTACGTACTGTTTCCACTGGATATCTGCCAACGGTTGTCTCCTCCGAAAGCATTACCGCGTCGGTGCCATCTAAAACGGCATTCGCCACATCATTGGCCTCGGCACGAGTAGGTCTGGGATTTTCTACCATAGATTTTAACATCTGAGTAGCCGTAATAACCGGCTTTCCTTTTTGATTGCTTTTCAGGATTAACATCTTCTGTACCATCGGAACTTTCTCTAAAGCAGTTTCTACGGCCAAATCTCCTCGCGCTACCATTATTCCGTCTACAGTATCTATGATTTCATCAATTTTTACAAGAGCCTCATGTTTCTCAACTTTTGCTATTATCGGGACTTGCCTGTTGATCTCTTTCAAAAATTCTTTCATCTGCAATATATCTTCTTTACTGCGCACAAAGGACAGGGCAACGTAGTCTACCCCCTGCTCTAATCCAAACCTCAGGTCTTTGCGATCCTTTTCCGTAAACGCCTTGACTGATAAAGAACTTCCCGGGAGATTAATGCCTTTATTGGAAGAAAGTTCACCTCCAACCTGAACTTTACAGGTAACATTTTTGGCATCTGTTTTTACAACGCAGAGTTCAATATTGCCATCGGCCAGGAGTATTAGATCACCAATCTTTACCTCTGCTGTTAATTTTTGATACGATACGAAAACTTTGTTTTCATCCCCCAGCACGTCTTCATTTGACAAGACAAACGTCTGTCCGGCCTCTAAAAAGACTGAGTCATCTTTAAATTTTCCAACCCTGATCTTGGGGCCAGCTAGATCCTGTAGAATAGCGATTGAGACCTGTTTTTCGTCCGAAACTGAACGAATCTTTCTTATTGTGGCTCCGTGTTCTTCGTGTGTACCATGAGAGAAATTGAGGCGTGCCACATTCATACCCGCGTCAATCAATTTTCCAAGGAGATCCTCTGAATCACTTGCCGGTCCAATAGTGCAAACAATTTTTGTTCTGCGCATTTTTTATATTTGAAATAATGGTTTAAATTAAAGAGAGATACCGTCATCGTGTTTCAAAGCTGTTTGAAATTATACGTGAGATATTTAACGACTGCTTTCAGGCACACCGGCAAGTGTCTCGTCGAAACGTTTGGTTCGATGTTTTCAGTTCCTCAGAACTTTTCCACCCATGTCCGGACGCCCTGCATGATCATTTCAATTGACACGGTTCCCACAAAGAGCGCAGAGATTCTACCAGCAATCTCTATATATCTTTCTATGAGAACCTCTCGGCGCGGGAGAACATAGTCATGTATTGCTTTGAATATCAGTATCAATACGATGGAGGTGAATACCGCCAAGAGAATAGCCGCGCATGCGCTAACCGGATCATGTCGCTTGCCAACAATGATACTGGCGCTAATTGTTCCTGGTCCAATGAGCACCGGCATGGCAATTGCTCCAGCCAGGTGTTCTGGCTTGCCTCTAAGCAACTTGATAGCAGTTGGTCCGTGGAACACAAACTGAAGCCCGATAAGAAGAAATACAACACCTCCGAATATCTGAAAAGATGCGAATTCTGCCTGTACAATGTTGGAGAAAACGGTATCACCAAGGATGGCAAAGCAGCAGAAGGCAGAGCTGGCAATCAGTCCCGCACGGATCAGAACGTAAGTAAATTGCTTCCGTTCCAGTCTCTGGATCACTCCCAGAAGATAAATGCTGACCAGGAACGGATTGAGTAGGACAAGTAGCAAAGCTAAAGATCGGATAAAATCTTTCATGGCTATTCACACTGAACAAGTAATTACTAGGGTTATTGAAAAATTTTAGATTAGTGCTTTCAAAACATGCTTATGGAAATAAATTTAACCTTTAGTCATATCAAACTTACGACTAGATTGTTTAACTATATAGGACTTGCCAAGGTAATACAAGACGTCTTTGAAGACGACGAAGATCGATTAAGTTATATTTCCTGGATAAATGATTACGGCAAGAAGTATAAATTGTCGATAGCTGCCTATTGATTGATTGTCAATCATATTCCTTTCATTGTAATCCCGCAAGATGAATATTCACTGGCTAATGTTTTCAGCATATTCCATATGCGGTATTCTCAATATTTTAATAAAAAGAAAAATCCAAATAAATAGTGCCTGTCCCTGTTACCGACCTCCGGTTTTTCTTGTATGTGGGGAGATTTTAATTTCAGCAACTGGTTAAAATAATGTGCTTCAGTATTGTTCAAGAGGCGGAGTTCCAGGGGGGGGGGTAGAATCTCCAAAACTAAAGAAAGTGCTATCAAGGCAGACGCTCAGCATACGTGGTTAACTGTGCGCTTACGAATATTGAGTATGGGCATGGATTTAATCAAGTGGGAAAGGGAAGAAATTGAGTTATTATTGTTCCTTCAGATATGACGCAACCGCTTCCTTCCACGATCTCATTCGCATCCCGGTAATCGTGGTCAGTTTTTGACAGTCCAGGGTTGAATTAAGGGGGACTTTTGCGGGGCGTTTATATTCTGACGATTTTATCGGGTTAATTTTGATTTCGTATCCCGTCGTCTCAAAAATATACTTTGCCCATTCATATCTTGAACAACTTCCGTCATTAGAGACATTGACAATGCCTTCACATTTCTGTTCTATTAATGCCAACAGTGCCCCGGCAAGGTCAGCAGTATATGTTGGGGAACCGGTTTCGTCGGTAACAACGGACAGCTCTTTATTATGTTCTGCAAGTTCAACCATTTTGGCGGCAAAGTTGGTTCCATGGTGCCCGAACAGCCATGAAGTCCTAACTATGAGATATGAGTCGCAGTGTCTCGGTATATTCTTTTCTCCTTCAAGTTTTGTCATGCCATATTCAGATAATGGACAGGTTGGATCGTCCTCTTTATATGGCCTGTTACCGTTTCCATCGAAGACAAAATCAGTGCTGATATGGATAATCCTTGCACCGCATTTTTTTGCGGCGGCAGCGATGTATTTTGGCCCTAGAGCATTAACATTGAATGCCGCTTCCCTTTCAGTTTCGCATTTATCAACATTTGTAAAGGCCGCGCAATTAACAATGATGTCTGGTGCGTGTGTAGAGATAAAGTCTAATACATTGTCTTCGAGTGTAATATCAAGTACTCCGTGAGGGGCCTCTATTACTTCCAGATTGGGGTAAAGCGAGATCTTCTTGCTCTTAAATAGATCGACAAGATCTGTTCCAAGCATTCCGTTTGATCCGGTGATAAGTATTTTCATTTTTTCGCGAACCCAAATTAAATAATAAACTTCAAAATGGCCTATGAAACACACAAAAGATTACTTTTGTGGTTATTGTTGAGAAGAAGAAGTTGCCGAAGTCGCTAATTTATATATCAAACTGTATCCTATATTGTTTTTTGTACTCACTCTCTCTGCCTATAAGTTCATCATGGGTGCCAGTCTCAACGATACGACCACTTTTTAAGACTACGATTCGGTCTGCATGACGTATGGTTGAGAGCCGATGTGCGATAACGAAAGTTGTCTTGCCTTCAATTAAATTGTCCAGCGCTTTCTGGACAAGCTTTTCAGACTCAGAATCCAAAGATGACGTTGCTTCATCTAGAATTAAGATAGGTGCATTTTTAAGTATTGCCCTGGCTATAGTTACCCTCTGCTTTTGCCCGCCTGATAGTTTTACGCCTTGCTCGCCTACAGTAGTATCATAACCATCCGGGAGATTACTGATAAAGTCATGTATATTAGCTGCTTTTGCTGCATTTTCGATATCTTCTATACTTGCGTCTCTTCTCCCACACAGGATATTTTCTTTAAAACTTCTGTTGAATAGAAATGTTTGTTGGCATACAATTGCAATTTGATCCAGGAGGGAATCACGTTTAATAAAGCGAATATCTGTACCATCGATTTTGATACTTCCATTTACAGGATCATAGAAACGGGGAACAAGATCGAGCAATGTTGATTTGCCCGCACCGCTTTTTCCTACAATAGCAATAATCTGCCCCTTTTGTACGGTCAGGTTGATGTCATTGAGAACTGGTATAGTGTCGTATGTAAAGCCCACGTTATTGAATGTAATTTCTTTTTCAATTTTATTCAGTTCTATAGCGTTGGGGTCATCGGTGATTGCCGGATGCTGATCCAACAACTCGAATACACGACTTGCACCAGCTAAAGATTCCTGAAGTTTTCCATAGCTTTTAGCCAGTTTTTTTATCGATGCAAGTATCAAAAATGCAGTAACGGTAACAAATCCTCCTAGTGAACCTGGAGAGATCTTGCTTGATGAGATAACGTAACCGCCGATAATGATTATAGCGGCTAATCCCAGAGAATAGGTAAGCTCTGTTGTACTTGAATTCAACGCCTTTGCCTTAACAGTCTGCATCACCCTTTTAAAGAATCTCAAATTTATTATTTTGAACTCTACAATCTCTTCGTCTTCCATCTTGAAAGCTTTTACAGTTCTTATACCCGAGAACATTTCTCTCATTGCATCGGTCAACTCTCCTAAATGCATCAGGCTTCGTTTTCCATGTTTTTTTATTTTGCGTCCAAATACTAACATAGGTATTACGAGAATTGGAAATAGTACAAAGGTAAATAGCGAAAGTTTCCAACTGAAATAAAATGCCAGCACAAACCCGCATAACAGGCGCATAGGATTGAGAAGAACACTATCAAACAGTATAGACAGCGCAAATTGTGTTGAATTTATGTCGTTAGTAAGTCTGGAAATCAGTTCTCCGCTCTTCTTGTTCCCAAAATAACTTAGCGATTGTGGCAGGAGGTGCTCGCACAGCTGATTGCGTATGTCCATGAGAACACTCCACATGACATGATACTTCAGATATGTTTGAAGATAATTAAAGATAAAAATAAATGGGGCCATAATGCCTACAAGTATTCCTATGAGAGTGAAGGAGTTTGTGTACTTTCCTGCCAAATTTTTAAGCGTTGAAATGAAAGTTATACTTGTCACTCTAGAGGCGGTTTTCCGTTTAAAACTGCTTATTAGGTCTTTGGAATCGTTTTTCTTCTGAAAACTGTTTATTCCAGATGTATGATTGACTGTTTCTCCCTTCATCAAGCGGTCTATCACTGGCTTAATTAACGCCAATTGAGCACCAATGAACAGTGTGAAAAGCCCCATGCATAGCAGGGTCAGTAAAAATATTTTCCAATGCGGTTTTGCGTATGAAAACAGTCTGCCACACTCTCTGATTGTGTTATTCCTTTTTGCCATATATCTTTATTATTAAACTGGTTATGTGTGAAATACACTTGACGATTTGCAAAGCGATGTTATCACACATAAGTCTTTTGTCAATAAAAAGATTGTGTCTACAGTAGCAATTCTAATGGATAAATAATTGTTATTGACCTATTCAAAGCAGGATAGATATAATCATCCTTGAGTTCTTGAAAATTAGTGCCTTACGCAACATAAAAGTTGTTTTGCAAATTTAATGAATATACAGATATTACATAAATATTTAGTAAAGGAGTTGTTCAGGACATTCTTGCCGTCACTGTTATGTTTTGAATTTGTGTTGTTACTGGGGTTTTCCATACAATTGCTTCACAAGGGGCTTGATGTTCCAAGCCTTTTCTCTGTTTTGCCTTATATGGCCTTATACACCATGCCACATGCTTTGCCTACTTCACTGCTTACCGCAACCGTTATGTCTTATGGGCGGCTTAGTGCTGATAACGAAATTACGGCAATCAAAGTTGCCGGGATACATCTTCACAACCTGGTCACACCGGTTGTCGTTATGGGAATATTGTTTAGTATATTGGCTCTGTATCTTAATGCCGAAGTTTTGCCGAGATCATATTATAAGGTGAGACAGCTTCAAGAAAGGGCAGTTAAAAAAGTCCTTGCTACACACTTTATTACGGCTAAAAAGAAGATCGATTTTTATCCATATCATATTTTTATAGGTAGTGTGGAGAGCAGCAACTTTAAAGACATTGCAGTTTTTGAATATGTCGACGACTACATCGTCAACATACTATTAGCAGAGGAAGGTGAAATAGAAATAGATGATGATGGAAATCAAGTATTTCTGACGTTAAGGCGTGGAGAGTTCCTTAAACCAGACTCTGGCAATAGTGTTGATTCTCCTACAACGGGGAGTTTTGAGGAAGCTGTATTTAAGATTCCATTAAGAAAAACAGTACGGCATTCAGCACTTAAATATACGACATTAACAAATCTTATAGAACTAAGAAGAGAAATTGATAATAAGTTAAGCAGTATAGATACACAATTTAAGGATCCTGAAAAAACTATCAAGCGTGCAAGAAAAGGGATTCAATTGGTTGATGATAAAAAGAGTGAAATTAAAGTGAAGCTTCTGAAAGCTGAAAAGAAAATAAATGATTCGGAAACCAATATTTCAAAACAGGAGGGAACAATTAAACGTGCAAAGTTTAATCTTAATATCTATGAAAATTATATTAATGTGGCGAAAGGGAATATTAGGAAATTGGCGAGAGAAAAGGAAAGTGAAGAAGAGTTGGAGAGCCAGGAGCCTAAACAGAATAGGGAAGAGGAATTTGCAAAGAATATTACGCTAATTAAAAAAATAATAAATAAAGAGAAACGAAGAATTAAGATGACAAATAGAAAGATATTGGTATCCAAAAGATTAGTAGATGAAGAGAAGGAAGAAGTTGAAAAAATAGCATTGGAAGTTGAAGAACTTAATCTAAATAACAAAAATCTGGAAAAAGAGTACGTAATACTTGCCGAGCAAATTGCAATGGCAGAAAAGCAGAAATTGAGGCGAGAGTTATCAATAAATATTCATAAGCGGTTATCACCTTCCCTTGCAAGCCTTTCGTTTATATTGATAGGTATCCCATTAGGTATAATGACAAGAAGCAGTAACATGCTGGTTAGTTTGGGGATAAGTTTCATTTTAATACTTTTTATTTACTATCCATTAGTTGCAACGGGTCTGGTTGTAGCAGAGAGTATGAGCTTTCCAATTATTCCTTCAGTCTGGGGGGCAAATATTGTTAATCTCATTATCAGTGCTTTACTATTTAGAAAAATATTTAGACAATAACCGTTTTTTATAGAAAAATGCCTCATTTCAGTTCGCAAATGGGCGGATAACAATCTTGACATTTTTATTGAATTAGTTATAGTGAAGCTCCTGCGTGAGTTGCGATATAGCTTTTGTAATCAATAAGTTACAAATTTCAAAATAGTAGTTTTGATTGAAAATGACATACAACAATAGTTACTACAAGCCGGGATCTGGGTTTGGTTTGTCAATAGGAAGTAGATGGACAAGAGCCATAATGATACTGATAATTGTAAATGTCAGTGTTTTTGTTGTTCAGCTTCTGTTTTCCACCATTAGTCCACAATGGGATGGGGTCTCTCCGGGAATAGATATAGATGATATGATTCCGCAGTTAATTTTGGGGCCAGATCGATTTACCACTATTTTCTGGCTTTATCGACCTCTTGCTATAGGAAAATTATGGTTGTGGCAGTTTGTAACGTATATGTTTCTTCATAGTGTGTCCAGCCCATGGCATATAATATTCAACATGCTTGTACTATGGATGTTTGGTAGCGAAGTTGAAAGGGCGATGGGTACAAGTAAGTTTCTGACTATGTACTTTTCCGCAGGCATCTTTGCCGGTATATTTTGCTGTCTATTTACTCCTGATAGTCCGATCATTGGAGCTTCAGGTGCAATTTTTGCCGTTGAAGTCGCATTTGCTATGTTCTTTCCCAACACTACGGTAGTTTTTTTCATATTTCCGATAAAGGCAAAATACCTTGTAATGATTTTTGCAGGCATTACCGTTATCAGCTGTATTATGCCGTCAAGCGGTAATACTGCTTATTTTGCACATCTTGGTGGGCTTATATACGGCTTTCTTTTCATTCGCTACGAATCCAGATGTAGCGGTTTTCTTCTGTCATGGCAGAAACAACAGCAGGAAAAAGAGTATAAGAAAGAGGAGAATATTAAAAGACAGGTTGATGTTTTGTTGGATAAAGTGAACCTGGGTGGTATGAAAAGTCTGACGAGGAGAGAGAGAAACTTTCTTAGAAGCGCAAGCAAAAGATACAGAAAAACACGTGACAAATAACCACTAAGTCGACAATTTAGAAGAAAAAAAAGAAAGCTGATAACATAATGATTAATATAGCAATAAATGGTGTATGCGGACGTATGGGTTTAAGAATTGCGACGCTTGTCGCAGAGGACAAAGATCTAAAATTAGTCGCTGCTCTCGAAATGAAAGGTCATAAAGATATTGGAAAGGATCTAAGTACTATAATCAGCCGTGGGCACAATGATGTAGTAATCTCGGATGAACTTAGCGGTTCACCAGATGTTTTGATAGATTTTACCTCTCCTGATTCTACGATGGAGAGGTTGAAGGCTTGTGCCGACAAAGGAATTGCCTTAGTGACAGGCACTACCGGCCTTGACAACGAACAAATGGAGCAGATCAAGAAATCATCTCAAGTAATACCGTGTCTTTTTTCACCAAACATGAGTGTTGGTGTAAATTTGCTTTTCAATCTTGTTGAGTCTGTGTCTAAAATACTGGGTAAAGAGGCTGATATAGAAATAATTGAGTCACACCATCGTTATAAGAAAGATGCGCCGAGTGGTACCGCTTTGAGACTTGCAGAAAAGATATGTTCTGCAACAGGTCAGGCAATGGATGACGTTGTAATCTATGGACGTAAAGGTTTGACAGAAGAAAGACCGCAAGATCAAATATGCATTCATTCGATCCGTTCCGGCGATATTGTAGGAGAACATACGGTAACTTTCTGCAATGCCGGAGAACGCCTTGAATTGGTTCATAAGGCACAAACTCGAGATTCTTTTGCCTTGGGTTCCATTCGCGCTGCAAAATTTCTGGCTGGTAAACCACCGGGTTTCTATAACATGAAAGATGCTTTAGGGGATGTGAGCTAAAGTTTCACAACATCTCGTTAACGACGTTGTGAAACCTCTCTTTTTATCTTAATAAAACGTAAAACCTACTTCTTTCCAAACCCGGGTTCTTCAGGGAAATCGCCCTCACCTGGTGGGGAAGGGGGGGGTAGTAACTAAAGTCCCGCTCCATGTGTCTCCGATACGGCTGCTGGCTGCTTGATAATCTGAGCCACTACCATTCCAAACACCATAATATCCATGTTGAAGCCATCCAATACCACATGTAGAGTCATTATAATGTCAACTAAAATATATGAGATAGAGATATTTTTTGACTGAATTACTCACTCAACTGGTTGAGTCACGCAATAACTTCAATCTGGATTTCCGTTTGCCGTGTTGAAATCTGGCGTTAGCAAGTTCATGCCATTATGGCATAACATGTCTGTAGAAAAGGAATAGGCTTGCATAGGTAAATTAATTATTATTCCATAATCTCCAATGTTACAAGAGTTTATGGGATTTTAAAAATACATGGTACATAGTTTGCTTATTCTTTACTATCAGAAGAATATTCTGATTAAAATTCAGCTTGTTATGTTTACATAAAAAAGTCAGGTAAAATCTTCAGTAAGAAAAATACAATAATTATTAATCTGAATAATAGAAAGTATTGAATTTAATATTATTAAGGAGAATTTGATGGAAAAAATCATTGGTATAGACTTGGGAACTACTAATTCTGTGGTGGCTGTAATGGAAGGTGATCTGCCAAAAGTAATAACAAATTCGGAAGGAAACAGGATTACTCCTTCTGTTGTCGCTTTTACCGATAAAGATGAGCGTCTGGTTGGACAGCTTGCCAAACGGCAGGCGGTCATAAATCCGAAAAATACGGTATTTTCTATTAAACGCTTTATGGGTAGGAGACATAATGAAGTTGCACAGGAAGAGAAACTGGTGCCATATTCGATAGTTGGCAACCCTGAAGAATTGGTAAAGGTAGAAGCAAGGGGGAAAAGCTTTACTCCTCCTGAAATCTCTGCAATGGTGCTTCAAAATCTTAAGAAAACGGCTGAAGATTATTTGGGCACTGAGGTCAAGAAAGCCGTAATTACGGTACCTGCTTATTTTAATGACAGCCAGAGGCAGGCAACAAAAGATGCCGGGTCGATAGCTGGCTTGGATGTGGTTCGTATCATTAATGAACCGACTGCTGCCTCTTTAGCATACGGTATCGATAAAAAGAAAAATGAAAAGATAGCTGTTTTTGACCTTGGCGGTGGTACCTTTGATGTCTCTATATTGGAAGTTGGGGAAGGTGTTTTTGAGGTTCTTTCTACAAATGGTAATACACATCTTGGTGGAGATGATATTGATCAGGTGTTATTAAACTATATTGCTGATGAGTTTAAAAAAGAGCAAGGTATTGAACTTCGGCAGGATCACATGGCTTTGCAGCGCCTCAGAGAAGCTGCAGAAAAGGCGAAATGTGAACTTTCAACTTCTACAACTGCAGAGATTAATCTTCCATTTATAACTGCAGACCAGGCGGGACCAAAACATTTGACCATGAGTTTGACAAGGGCAAAGTTTGAGCAGCTGATAGGTAGTCTTGTTGAAAAGTGCCGTATGCCATGTGAAATGGCTATGAAAGATGCAAAAGTGAATTCTGGTGACATAAACGAGGTAATACTCGTAGGCGGAACGACAAGATCGCCTATTGTTCAAAAACTGGTACAAGAGGTCTTTAAAAAAGAACCGAATAAAAGTGTCAATCCTGATGAAGTTGTTGCACTGGGTGCCGCAATACAGGGAGCAGTTCTTGCGGGTGAAGTCCATGATGTCTTGCTGTTGGATGTTACTCCGCTTTCATTAGGTATTGAAACATTGGGTAGCGTTTGTACCGTTCTGATTCCACGTAATACAACTATTCCTACTAACAAGAAGGAGATATTCTCAACTGCCGCAGATAATCAGACTGCTGTAGACATACACGTAATACAGGGCGAACGTTCAATGGCTACCGACAATCGCACACTCGGTCGTTTCCAGTTAACCGGAATTCCATCTGCACCCAGAGGTGTTCCACAAGTTGAGGTCTCTTTTGATATTGACGCAAATGGAATTCTTCATGTGTCTGCTAAGGATCTCGGAACAGGTAAAGAACAATCTATTCAGATAAAATCTTCTTCCGGATTATCTGACGAAGAAGTGGAGAAAATGCAGAAGGAAGCGGAACTACATGCTGAAGAAGATAAGAAAAACAGGGAGATCGTAGATGTGTTGAACCAGGCTGATCAGGTGATTTATTCGACTGAAAACACCATCAAAGAACATGGTGACAAGGTTGATGAGACTGAGAAGAACAACATAAATCAGGGGCTGGAGAAGCTGAAGGCAGCGAAAGAGGGAAAGAATGTTGATGAAATCAAGAAGGCCATAGATGAGCTTCAGGAGTCTTCTCACAAATTGTCGCAGGCTATGTATGAAGCTGCTGCCAAAGAGCAGCAGGCGGCAGGTGGTGCGGAAGCAGGATCGGAAGGGCCTTCTGCCGGAGAAGAGTCTTCAGGAGAAAATGGCGCAAAAAAAGGCAAAGAGGGTGACGATGTTATTGATGCTGATTATGAGGTCAAGGAATAAGATACTGTAATTCTATTCTGCTATATGCGGGAGAGAGTGAGTATTGATAATAAGAAAAAAGCCGGGTTTAGCCCGGCTTTTTTTGTTTCGCGAACCCTTAATACATTGGAGGTTAATAAAATGAGATTGGATAAATTTACGATAAAGGCACAGGACGCAATACAGGAAGCCCAGCAGTTTGCGGGTTCGAAAGGGCACCAACAGGTAGATTCTTTACATCTTCTTGTTAGTCTGCTCCAGCAGAAAGATGGTGTAGTGGTTCCCATTATAAAAAAGCTGGGGGTGAATAGCGATGAAGTTCTTGCCAAAGTACAGAAATCCGTGGAATCGTTACCGCAGGTGAGCGGCGCGCAGGGGCAATATATCAGTCATGAATTGAATGATATATTAAACAAGTCCACCGTTGAAGCCGGTAGATTGAAAGATGACTATGTGAGCACCGAACATCTTTTACTATCTCTGGTAGATAGTAAACAAAGTGCTGCCGGAAAAATACTGGTTGACTCAGGAGTTAACAGCTCTGATATTTTTGCGGCACTCAAGGATATAAGAGGGAGCCAGAGAATTACTGATCAAAATCCTGAGGAAAAATATCAGGCATTGGAACGCTACTGTAAGGATCTTGTAGAGTTAGCGTCTAAGGGTAAATTGGATCCTGTTATTGGACGTGATGATGAAATAAGGAGGGTAATTCAGGTACTATCACGCAGGACTAAAAACAATCCTGTGTTAATTGGAGAACCTGGTGTGGGGAAGACGGCTATCGCAGAGGGTCTGGCCCTAAGGATTGTTAATGGTGATGTTCCGGAAGGGCTAAGAAATAAAAGAGTGAGGTCCCTGGACATGGGGGCACTGATTGCAGGGGCAAAATTCAGGGGAGAATTTGAGGATCGTTTGAAAGCAGTTTTGAAAGATATTGATGCGTCTGAAGGGCAGTCAATTCTTTTTATTGATGAATTGCACACGGTTGTTGGAGCAGGAGCGGCAGAGGGGGCGGTTGACGCATCCAATCTTCTGAAACCGGCTTTAGCCCGTGGCGAACTTCGTTGTATTGGCGCTACGACTTTAGATGAATATAGGAAATATATTGAAAAAGATGCTGCATTGGAAAGAAGGTTTCAGCCGGTATATATCGGAGAACCATCTGTTGACGATACTGTCGCCATTCTCCGTGGTTTGAAGGAGCGTTACGACCTGCATCATGGTGTCAGGATTAAAGATTCCGCACTGGTTGCCGCAGCAACGCTGTCACATAGATATATCTCTGAGCGATTCCTGCCTGATAAGGCTATCGATCTGATAGACGAAGCCGCGTCAAAGTTGAGGATGGAAATAGACAGCATGCCTACTGAACTGGATGAGGTAGAACGGAAGATAACTCAACTGGAAATTGAAAAAAAGTCATTAAAAAAAGAGACTGATGAGGAGTCAAAGAAGAGGGTTGAGAAATTGGAGCGTCAGCTATCAGGACTGAAAGAAGATGGGAGTGCACTAAGGCTGCATTGGGAAAATGAGAAAAAAGTAATAAAAGAAATTCAGGATTTGAATGCAAAAATTGATCAGGCAAAGGTAGACGAGCAGACAGCTCAAAGGAATGGCGATCTGGAAAAGGTCGCAGAAATAAGATATAGCCTGTTAAGGGATTATGATAATGATCTTCAAAAACTGCATGAAAGATTAAAGGATATCCAGAAGGATAAATGTCTGCTCAAGGAAGAAGTTGATACTGATGATATAGCCGAGGTAGTATCTAAATGGACCGGGATTCCAGTGTCAAGGATGCTGGAGGGCGAAAAAGAAAAGCTTATCAAAATGGAGGAACGTCTGAAAGAGAGGGTTGTCGGGCAGGGCGAAGCGATAGAAGCGGTTTCAAATGCTGTCAGACGTGCGCGTGCCGGCCTGCAGGATCCAAATCGTCCGATAGGCACTTTCCTGTTTCTGGGGCCAACGGGTGTGGGCAAGACGGAGCTATGCAAGGCATTGGCCTCTTTTCTCTTTGATGATGAGAATGCGATGGTAAGGATTGACATGTCTGAGTTTATGGAACAACACTCTGTCGCAAGGCTTATAGGCGCACCTCCCGGATATGTGGGCTATGAAGAGGGGGGAAGATTGACAGAGGCAATAAGACGAAGGCCGTATTCAGTAATCCTGTTTGATGAAATTGAAAAAGCACATAAAGATATCTTTAATATTTTACTCCAGGTATTTGATGATGGACGATTGACTGATGGGCATGGAAGGACGGTTGATTTCAGAAATACAATTATTGCGATGACTTCGAATATTGGGAGTCAATATATCCAGGATTTTATTAGTCATGGAAACAAGGAAGAGCTGGATAACAATATCAGTAAAACTTTGAAGGAGATATTCAGGCCCGAATTCCTGAACCGTATCGATGAAACAATAATTTTCAGTAGCTTGACAAAAGAGCAAATTGGAGATATTGTCGTGATTCAGCTTGCAGAGCTTAAAAAGAGATTGAGTGAGCATAACCTGAAATTGTCAGTGACAGAATCTGCAACTAAATGTCTGGTAGATCAAGGATATGATGTTTTCTATGGCGCCAGACCTTTAAAACGTACAATTCAGCAACTTATTGAGAACCCCCTTTCATTAGAAATACTTCAGGGAAAATTTCAGGAAGCCAATGAGGTAATCGTGGATGCAAAGGGGAATACCTTGACCTTCCATGCAAAATAGGGTGCGGCATCGCCATTGTCAAATTTAAAAATAATTTAGAGACACAGAGATTTAAGAATTACTTAATCACTGAGTTTTTAAAATATGGATCGTGCTTTTGTCGTAGGTAGCGTTTCACAAGAAACCACAAAAAAATGAATATTTTATGGTGTAAAAGTACAATTGACATAGACTGGTAAAAAGTAATCGTATTATGTATAATTACACTTTTCAACCTGTGTTGCTGTGTTCAGGATTTTCATTTGACTCCTGATACTATGTGGCACAGGCAGACCATATAATATTCCATAATTATTATTGCACACTGAACGTGTTTAGAAGGGTCTCAACCGTTTGAAAATAGACAAAAAAAAGATACTGTTTATCGTGGGGATTTTGATAAGTATTATTTGCTCGTGGCTTTTTTTGAGAAAGATTGAGTGGTCTACCTTGGGTGTGGCTTTCAGGGAGGCTAAATATGTCTATATTCTTCCTGCCATAATAATCGTATTTGTGAACTACTATTTCAGGGCGGTTAGATGGGCTGTATTAATGTCACCTATAAAGAAAGTATCAGTATTAAACCTGTTTTCAGCAAATATGATTGGCTTTATGGCAAGTAATGTATTGCCAGCAAGGCTTGGTGAAGTTATAAGACCGGTTATAATTGCCAGGAAAGAAAAAATCAAAGTATCGACATCATTCGCCACTGTTGTGATGGAGAGGGTCTTTGATATATTGGGTATTATTGTAATTGCATCTCTGTTGTTTTATTTTCTGCCGGCGGATCCATCACAGAGCAAACATGTTGGTGCGGGTTCTCATATTGAAACCTCAGCCGTAGATTCAAAAGCTATGGAATATGGTTGGCAAGATAAAACGGAACCGCATTCCATCATGCAGCAGAAGGAGGCAGATCCGCTAAGTGTAATACACCAATTGAAAAAATGGTCTACTATTATGGCTTTTTTTGGAATATGTGCGATAATGTCGCTTTTTCTGTTATCGTTGTATCCCAAAAAAGCGGGTGCAGTTTTTGAGAAATTGCTCTTCGTTTTTCCGCATCACCTAAGGGAGAAACTGGTTAATCTACTTCATTCTTTTATCTCCGGTCTTCAAGTTTTTGATAATAAAAAGCAGTTAATGTGGATAGGGATACTATCACTTATTATATGGCTCCTTAATGCCGCATCTGTTTATGTATTATGTTTCTCTTTTGATATTGGTTTGTCTTTTGCCGGGGCATGTTTTGTTATCATTTGTGTTGCTCTAGCTATCGCCCTGCCACAAGCACCTGGTTTTATAGGAGTTTTTCACATCGCTACACAGAAATCATTAGATGTGTTTGGTATAGGTTTGTCGTCTGCTCAGAGTCTTGCAATATTACTATGGGCGGTGACTTTCATTCCCGTTACCGTAGTAGGGCTAATATTCCTTTGGAGAGAGGGGTTAAGCTTCGGTGAAATATCTCACATAGATGAAAGGACGCCTGAGTAATTTGATGATATATCCATTTCAGAATAGTTTTCTAATAAATTCTAAAAACTATTTAGCCAAAGTAAAGTCCTTAGTCCATTCTGTTCGAGGATAACTGCCTCTTTAGCCCTTAAATACAAGTTTGTTTCGTATTTTGCACTTTCACTACCGATATCTTCGTCTCGCGTGTTTACGTACAAAAAGTATACGTATGATGTAGAATAGTATTATTCCTGATATAAATCCTCCTATATGTGCCCACCATGCAACACCATTATCGGATGTTGATGCTGTTATAGATATTGCACCGTTAAAGAATTGAATGAAAAACCAGAAACCAAGAACTATGATAGCCGGGAGTTCTATAATTTGCAGGAAAAAGAATATAGGTATGACCGTGATAACCCTTGCACGTGGAAATGTTACCATGTATGCCCCAAGTACTGCAGCAATTGCCCCGCTTGCGCCAATACATGGTATCTCCGACATTCTGTTGAAAAATACGTGAACTGATGATGCGATGATTCCGCAGAGAATGTAAAAGCCAAAGAATCTAAAGTGTCCAAGTTTATCTTCTATATTATCACCAAATATCCAGAGAAACCACATGTTGCCAATAAGGTGAATAAATCCCCCATGTAAGAATGTTGATGATATAAAAGGAAGGAACGTACTGCTAAATGTTAAATCAGAAGTCTGGAAATAGTGTGTTACATTTGCCGGTACTATGCCATACTGTTTTATAAATACGCCTAAATCAGAACCTAAGGAGAGTTCGTGTAGAAATATGGAAATATTTATGACGATAATTCCTATTGTTACATATGGAAAAGTATTGGAAGGGTTTCTGTCCTTTACAGGTATCATTGCCGTTTTTTTCTTCTTCCAGGTCTCTAACTGAAATCATTAATAATAATCCTATTTCAAACTGGCCAGTAATTTATTAAAAGGGAAATGTTTACCGGGACAGACTGTTTTTCGAAATGTTTTATGCATTATGATATTATTTTTTTGGATGTTACAACGTTTTTGTAAATAATTTATTAAATACAAAAGAGAAGAAATTTGTTGATTTGTTGGGTAGTCGTTGTCAAAGTTACCGACTAAACATATTCCTATGCCATGTTTATTGTATTCGGGATTACCGGCGTGGGCGCCATCTATCTGTAGGTTCCATCTGCCCCCTACTTCTATCTGTCCATCTTTTGAGCCGTTTCCGTTCCCTATGAGAAAATCATAACCCAGGCCGTTAACCCAACCCTTCTCTTCCTTGTGATATTTGCCTATTGAAGCGGCACTTCCTGAATCAGAAGCACTGTGATGGATAACAATATACTTCCATGGTCTGATTTTAAATTGATTCAACTCTGTTCTGACACCATACGGAACAACAACGTCAGGTTGTGATTTTATATGTTTGTAGGTTGGTAATGTTGATACATGCGTACTGCTGCAACCATACAAGACTGGCATAATGAAGAAAAGGAACATCAAATAAGTCCATTTACATTTGATCATTATCGTCTCTCCACAAAAAGGGTTTTTCATTATATGAATAAGATGGTTACGGGTCAGTTATTTACTAAGTCAACCAGTATGGCTTCCAAGAAATCCCATTTGCAGGCAATAAGATTACTTTGACTCAGCTTTCTAACCGGACATTTATATAGAATCTTGTGAGCAATTGAAAGCTCTTTTTATCTGCAAAAAATGGAAGCAGATAAAAGTGTTCTTTTTGAGAGAATTGATACTAGACAGGCCAAAATGGTAGCTTGCTGAGATGGCATAAAGTAGCTTCTTGTAGGTGATATATTTCTAAACGCGAGATAATGCTATCAATAAACTGTACAAAAGTCAATGAATAACATGGATTTATTATATGATTACTGGATGTATTACTTTATAAATAACACGAAAAAGAAAAATACATGGCCAGTTGTAAGCTCTATCTGCCCCGGTAATTATGGCTACATGGTATTTGTGTATATTTTTTGTAATTTTAAATGATGCCCTTTGTATATAAAATAAAACTTAGTATTTGCATTCCGAATGATAAAAGGAAATTAGAATAAGGTATATTACGTGTAGCACGGAGAAAGAGATGATTCATGAAAACAGGGCTTGGTTGTTTATTTTGTTCTCAATAGTATTCGTCGGATGTTATGCAACGATTGCTCAGGTACTGATAATTCGGGAGTTTCTGGTAGTTTTCTTTGGAAGCGAATTATGCATTGGAATAATTCTTGGTACCTGGCTGTTTGGTGTTGCAACTGGAGCGGCAATAGGGGGGATAGTTGCCGGTAGGCTTAAGAAGCATTTACCTGCTTTTATTGTTGTGTTGATGTTGATGTGTGTAATTCTTCCCTTTGAATTAGTCTTGATCAGAACCTTAAGGCTTCTCCTCAATGTACCGGCAGGTCAGTATATTCCTATATTGTATTTGCTCTTTTCATCAATATGTATTATTACGCCATTTAGTTTTACTATAGGATTAAGTTTTCCAATTGGGTGTAAAGTTGTCAGGGGATTTACGTGTGATTCTGCATCTGATATTGGTCTTGTATATATTCTGGAATCCATTGGCAGTCTTATCGGTGGTTTGTTGTTTACTTTCGTGCTCATTACCAGATTTCAGCCATTAGCGATAACACTGATTTTTAGTTGTATTTTGTTTTTGAATCTGTTCTTGATGTTTCAGTTTTTTGATAGAGGACTCCCTAAGAGAGGAAAGTCTTTAGCATGCCTTTCTCTTTTCTTTGTTACTTTTATATTATTGATATCTGGTGTGGTCAATAGAGTAGATAATTATTTTGTCAATGTAAGGTGGAGTTCTTCAAATCCTGATATAAAACTCCTTGAATCAATTGATTCAAGATATGAGAATATTGTGGTTGGTGTAAGAGACGATCAGTACAGCGTATTCGGGAATGGTCAGTTTGATTTTGCTTTTCCTGATGAATATGGAAATGCTCAAATGGCCCATCTGGTAATGACACAACATCCTGATCCAAAGAGAGTGTTGTTAATAGGCGGGGGAATGGGAGGGTTGATCCGAGAGATGCTGAAACACCAGATTGAAGAGTTGGACTATATTGAACTGGATTCAGCATTGATAGACTCAATAAAGAAATATTTACCATCTGAAGAGATAGATGCTTTGTCTGATAAGAGGGTAAAAATATTTCATACAGACGGGAGATATTATGTTAAGAGAGTAAAGACAGGGAGGGAATATGATTTAATATTTGTAAATGTCCCCGACCCTTCAACGGCATTTCTTAACAGGTTCTATACCTTACAGTTTTTTCAGGAGGCGAATGATATGCTTGCGAAAAATGGTGTATTTGGGACAAAAATATCTTCTGCTGTCAATTACATGGGAGAAGAAGTGGGTAATTATACAGGTTCTATTTATCAAACTTTGCACAGTGTATTTCCACATGTAATAATTTCTCCTGGGCAGACAAGTTATTACTTTGCAAGTCGTTCATTTGACACTGCTACATTTGATATACAGACATTAATAAAACGTTATGTTAATCGAGGCGTTAAATCTGATTTTTTTTCTGAACACGTATTTAATGCTCTTTTGCCACCCGAGAGAACCAGGTTTGTTACAGATGAAATCAAGAGTAGAAAAGGTCTCATGGTGAACACCGATGCAAAACCTGTTACATATTTCTTTAATCTTCTGTTATGGGATAAACTTACTGGCCGTAAATTTGGAAGTATTCTTCAATGGTTTAAGAACAGTCATGTAAAAACATTCTTAATTCCTATTGTCATCTTCATTGTCTGTAGGTTTATATACGTTACTGTTTTCAGGTGCAGTCCGGATGCTCAGCAAAGATTCAACAGTATAGCGGCAATTGCTACAACCGGCTTTGCCGGAATGGCATTACAAATTATCCTGATTTTTGCATTTCAAAATATATATGGATACGTATATGAAAGTATAGGGCTGATCATTGCGGTGTTTATGTTTGGCCTGGCCCTGGGGGGGTGGGTCAGTAACAGGTTGATAATACAGAGCTCATCTGGGAGGATTCTGAACAAGCTAGGCATTCGGCAACATTTTCTCACCAAGAAGATACAAAGCCACAAAAAAACTCCTGAAGGGGGCGGTGGGCGGAGGGAGATGAATTGGATAAAGATATTCATAGTATTAGAATCTATTATCGTAATGTATGCTTGTGTCATGCCTTTTGTCTTGGATCAACTCTCTTCTCTGCTTTTTGATTCTGAATATCTTTTCATGGTATTGGTGACTTTAACTGGCGTACTTGTAGGCATGGAATTCCCGATCGCAGGCAAGCTGTATCTTATGCGAAAAGGGGAGTTGAGTCTAGCTGCCGGAACGGTTGACAGTGCGGACCACGCAGGTGCATTTATTGGCGCTCTACTTACGGGAGTACTATTTATCCCACTATTCGGAATATCTGGGTCATGCGTAATAATAGCAGTGGTGAATCTGATGAGTTTGCTGTTTTTTCTGCACCTTTACTATCAGAGGAAAAACGTTTGAAATGGTAAATATCCTATCGGCTAATTTTCAGTGTATTATCAACTATCCATAATTCGGTATTCAACGTTCACCGCTCCCTGGACAAGAAGGCGCAGATGACGCAAAGAAAAGTTTAAGACAATTATGTCGAGTAAGAAACCCGATCTACACCAACATCCCTATTCCTTTCTTTTCAGGGTTTTAATTCTTCCATTCTATAATTATTTTTGTTACCATTGCACTCAAGTGCTGGAAAATAATACTTATAATCTTGTATAAACAAATTTTAATAGTAGTTGAAGTTTATAAATGCCAACGATCAAAAATATTTCAGGGAAATACCGTTTTTTCTTCTGTAGTTTTGATTGTAATGAGCCGGAACATGTTCATGTTCATGTTCAAAGAGAAAAAATGAATTGTAAATTTTGGTTGGATCCATCAGTGTCCGGTTAGGTTTTTGCGAGTACGGTTTTTTATGCCCGATCTGTCTGAAGATACGTAGGGCGAGGCTTTAGCCTTGCGCTTAATGTACGAAAGCAAACCTAAAGGATTGCCCTACGTGATACATGAAAAAACATAACCGGACACTGCTGGGTTGGATCCTGTTACTTTAAGCAATAATCATGGTTTTTCTCCAAAAGAATTAAATGACATACGAAAGACTATTGTAAAGGAAAGTGACATAATAATGGAGGCGTGGAATGAGCATTGTGGTAAAAGTTCAAGAGATTAGAATAAAAGAGATAAGCATTAGTGACGATACAATATCGGCACATCTTCTCGATGGTAGGACAATCAGTGTTCCACTGGCCTGGTCATGGCGCCTATCAGAAGCTACATCAGAACAAAGATCTGATTATCAAATTATTGGCGATGGCCAGTCCATTCATTGGCCTGATATTGATGAAGATTTAAGTGCTGAAGGAATGTTATACGGTATCCCTGCTCCAAGACCAACAGTTAGCAAATAACAAAATCTCTTTAATTCTATTCAAAATATTTTCCATCTCGTCTAATTTGTCGGGTTTAGAAACACGACCTACGAGAATGATGCTTTTCCTATACACCGTTCAACGATTATGTCGGTGTTAATTTGATGTATAGAAATTCCGAAATTGGCAGGTACCCTGCCTGATTTCGTTATTTAGGCGGGAAAACCTCCATACAAAAATGTAATAGTTACAACTCCCTCCCTTTCCAGACCATTCCCATCAGGGAAACCATTCCAACTAACTCGCCATTTTCCATAACCGGTGCCCATGATACGTTGAAGTTTGTCAAAAAACGTGCGGCGTAATTGACCGGCATATTTGCATCAACCATTAAAACCGGTTTTGCCATAATTTCATAGGCGTGGACATCTTCTAAACGCTTTCCTGCCGCAATAATCTTTGTGGCGATATCTCTCATTGTAATCAGGCCATACACATCTTCATCATTCCGTGGCCTTACCATTATAGTCTGAATGTTTTCATCCTTCATGATGCTCAGAGCATCAGATACTTTTGTAATCCCATGAATATTCACTACGTACGAATACATAACATCCTTAACTCGTTCTATCATTATTTTCTCCTTGATTTTTTTGTTAAATATATTTTTCTTGAGCCGCTTTCTCGAGTGCCTCCATCTGGCTCTCTGTGCCGATGACCCTGTCAACTGTCCATGAAAAGGCCATGCCACGTCCTTCCTTGAAATTACCAGACTTATAAATAGCGTCCATGATAGAGTTGGCATGGAAGTCCTCTACGATGAACAGAAGGACTTCCCGTTGTTGATCCATTTGCAGACCAAAAAATGTTTTCTGTTCACGGATGCCTTCTCCTCTGGCATTAAGTATGGTAACGCCTGTGGCGCCTGCCTCTTTTGCAGATGAAATAACCGCATCCTGATGGTTCTGCTCTACCATTGCTATTATTACTTTAAACCGCATATATATTTCCTCCAAATTAAAAAAATGAGATAAGAACATTTAAAATCTACATCTCTACTTACTGCTAAAAATATAGGATTTCAGGTTTTCTCCAGACTTTTTCTCCTACTTCTGTTTATTATCCACTCTGATGTTATACCATAACCGAGTACGGTTATAATCGGAAATAGAGAGGCAAAGGCTATAAGTCCGAAAGCATCAACAATGACGGATCGACCGGGTACGTTAGATGCCAGGCCAATTCCGAGTGCGGCGACCAGTGGTACTGTAACGGTAGAAGTAGTAACTCCTCCGGAATCATAAGCTAGCGGAATAATCATCTTGGGGGCAAAAAATGTTAGACAGACTACTACTAAGTATCCTGCGATAATATACCAATGCAGGGGAGAGCCGGTAACTATTCTATAGCAACCAAGTGAGATGCCAATCGCCACTCCAAAGGCTACTGCGAGACGAAGTCCCCAAGGTGAAATGGCCCCGGTTGAAACTTCCTTTGCTTTGAGAGCCACGGCTAATAAAGCGGGTTCTGCAACGGTAGTAGAGAACCCGATACAGAACCCGAATATATACGTCCAGAAATAAAGTGAGGGATACACCGTGCCGGTCTTTTCGATCTTTTCAAGCAGTGGAATGTTTCCTTTTGCCAGAAAATCAGGGTTTGTCAGTTGTCTGGACATTGCTTCACCGAGAGGGAAAAGCCCTTTTTCCAATCCGATCATAAATATGGCTAAGCCAATAACCACCAGGCAGAACCCATATATCAAACGACCCGGATGGTCAATCTTTTTTCTGATAATGACCAACTGAAAAAAGGTAATTACACCTATAATCGGAAGTACATCCTTCAGTGTGCCAAGTAACACATGTGCTGAGTGGTATAATAGTCCCATTTGTATAATATGTAGTTGTAAAAAAAATACAGAAATTTCAAGGTTGCCACAAAGTCACTAAGACACCAAGGTTTTTTCTTTGTGGCTTTGCGTCTTAGTGGCGATAAAATATTGCCGAAGGTTTAACTTAAAACAGTCAATAAATAATAAATCCGTATATCATAACAAAAAACATAGGCGTTAAGCTCGCAAAGGCAATTAGTCCAAAGCCATCGACTATGGGATTTCTTCCTCGTATACAGGATGCCAGGCCCACTCCTAAGGCTGCTACCAAAGGTACGGTAATTGTGGATGTCGTAACGCCTCCTGAATCATAGGCTATGCCAACAATTTCGTCAGGTGCGAAGGCAGTCATGACAGCAACACAAATATATCCAATGATAATAAACCATTGGATTGGCCAACCTTTGACTATACGGAAAACCCCTACGGAAATAGCGAACCCAACTGAAAATGCGACAGTCATCCTGAGTCCGAAGGCGTAGCGTTCGATTGATTCACTCGTGTGTTGAATGGCATTCGCCTCAGCGGCTATTTCACCGGCTTTTTTAGCAACGGCAATCAGGGCTGGTTCAGCAATTGTGGTGGTAAAGCCGATGGTAAATCCGAAGATCAGTAACCACCAGATATTTCCCTTGGCAGAGAACTGGAAGGCCATCTTTTCGCCAAGTGGAAATAAGCCAATCTCAAGCCCCTGTATAAAAAGGAACAATCCGACTAATACAAAAATCATTCCTGAAATAGTAGCCGCGAGATCAGGAAAAGGCTGTTTGATGACAAATAACTGAAAGGATGTGACAACCACCAGAATAGGCAGGATGTTTAAAAATACACTAAAGATGTTTTTAGCAAGTTTTATAAGAAATACAATCATGGCAGTATTTAGTGGAAATTAAATAGGGTATACCCGTCTAACTATCTGTCGGGTTGGGTTTCAAAAGAGACTTATGAAAACAAATTCGGAATACGAAGCACGAAATACAAAACAATTTTCAAAATTAAAAATCTTAATGATCAAAACCATGTTTTGAATTTTTGTCATTTGACATTCGAATTTGTTTCGAATTTCGATATTCGTTTTTCGAATTTTGACTGTTGAAATTATAAGGGCTTATGCTATAGGGATCAACATGTTAGTCGTTTTGGCATTTTATGCGCCTGAACTAATGCCATACACCTGGTATTGGATGTTTACAATTTCCGCATTCATTTCCCTTCAGGGTATTCTCAAGGATTGTAAATCCCACTCTTTTTATGACCACCTTCTTACAGCTGGGACAGTAAGTGCTCTCGCCGGGATGACCTGGCACATTACCGGTATAAGGAAAATTCAAGCCGGCTTCCAGTGCTATGTTTCTCGCCATTTCTAACGTCTTTGTAGGTGTAGGCGGAAGGTTTTTAATCTTGTACGTAGGATGAAAACGTGTGAAGTGAATTGGTACATTTGGGCCAAGGTTTTCGTTTATCCATTTGCACATATCTCTGAGCTCTTTTTCGCTGTCATTCAGTGTTGGTACCATGAGCATTACAACTTCGAACCATATGCCTCTCTCTTTTAATGTGAGAAGCGTTTCCAGGACAGGCTTTAACTCACCGCTACAAGTTTCCTTGTAGAACTTCTCTGTAAATGCCTTGAAATCTATCTTGACAGCGCTTAATTCCCTGCATAATTTAACTAAAGGTTCTTTCTTTATGTATCCGTTAGAAATCATAACACTTCCAACTCCTTCCTGCTTCGCACGTCTGGCAGTATCGTACATATATTCATAGAAAACCACAGGTTCGGAATATGTGTACGCTATAGTGTTGCACTTTTGTTTCTTCGCGAATTTTACAACTTCTTCGGGTGTGATTTTAATGTTGTTTATCTGTTCGGGACGAAATTGTGATATTTGCCAATTCTGGCAAAATTTGCATTCAATATTACACCCTGCTGTTGCAATTGAATACGCCCTCGTGCCGGGTAAATAGTGAAATAACGGTTTCTTCTCAATGGGGTCGGCATTTAAGGAACATACGCGGGAATGAACCAGCGTATAGTACTTACCATCACGATTTTCTCTTACACCGCAATAACCTCTTTCAAGATCTGCTACTTTACAACCTCTTGGACAGAGTTCGCACTCAACACGCATCTCCGGAAGAGATTTATAATACATTGCCTCTTTTGCAGGAAATTCATCTTCATGCGAACCGGAAGCATTAATTGCGGCAGCGAATGGTACGTAGCCGGTACAAAACGCACCAGTCCCTATGATACTACTCTTCAAAAACCCTCTTCTTGTGATCAAATTATCACCTCTCTTTTTTATGTGATAAAATTCTATTTTATTTATCATATAAAGTCAAGTTACATGTAGTTCTTCTTAGCATATGCAGTTCAAAACCTCGATATCATAATGTTGACAGCATAATATCAAAGTGATACACTTTCCTGGAAGTGTGTTGTTACTGGAAAGTATATAGATTTTTTACTACTCTTAACTGTAAGCCGTTTTTGAAAGGAGGATTGAAGGAAGGATGAAGAGGAGAGTCAGTTGTTTTATGTTCTTACTTGTTCCGATTATGTGTATTGCCTTCTTGAGTATTTCTCATGGTATTGAATTAAACCCGATTAAAGAACGGATTGAAGACACTATCAAACTTGGCGAAAAAAATCCTGGCAAGAAGATTTTCGATACAGATCTTGTAAAATCTGCAATTTTTGGTAACTGGCCAAATTATGGAAGTGGTCTGATTAAGACGAAGCTGGTTAACCTTGCCGTAATGTCAGCCATGATGAGGAAATCAAGAAAGAACCTAAAAGAAGAAGATGCGTTCGTAATGGTGCAATCAGACCTGTTAACAATCAGTTATAGAGGCGGAGAAGATATTTTCAAAATCAAATTGAGCCAGCACGGCAGGACAATAGAACCAGTGAAGATGGTCAAACCTAATATGCCCGGAAAGGGTAAAAAAGACCACGTCATTTTCTATTCGGTAAGCTTTCCGTATGCAAAACTAGATCTTGAGGGAAAGGCCACAATTTTAATCTTAAAGGATTTTGGTGATGAGAAGTATGTGGTTGACTTCTCGAGGATCAAATGATTTGTGCCAGCTATTTTGTGTCTGATACAAGTGCATCTGTTTTTGATTGGGCAAAGAGACAAGGAGCTGGCAGTTAGTTGATAAAAGGGAAGCTGATTGGTGCTGGGCCCGCCATAAGTCAAATGACATTAGATAACAGCATTAACAAATTTGAACATCAATTAAGGAGGAAGACTAAATGCCAATCGTAAAACAGTTAACAATTCTTCTTGGAAATAAACCTGGGGCACTGTCAAATGTATGTTCTGATCTGGCTAGTAAAAACATAAATATTTTGGCAATGTCAGTCTTAGATACAATAGATTCAGGCCTTATCAGAATGGTAGTCGACGATCATGAACACGCAGTAAAAGAGCTTGCCGATTCAGGGCTTAATGTTATTGAAACTGAAGTATTATCTCTGGAAATGTCACATAAACCCGGAACCCTGGCAGGTATAACAAGGCAACTCAGTAAAGCAAAGATAAATATTGAGTACGCATACGTAAGCGTTCCACCAGGTGATGGTACTTCCATAGGGATCTTCTGGGTTTCAAATCTGAAAAAGGCAACAGAGATACTGGAGGCGTGAGCCTGATTCAGGAGCATACGAGAGAGTAGTTGTCTTTACCATCCACAATGAAGCAGGTATGGCCTTGCTTACGAAGAGTTAATAATTAATACACTTCCGTAAGCAAGGCTTTTTTTGTTGACCGTAGAGGTCATGCCCGAGCAATAAATGGTCGCTGTGCATATTTGCCCATGCATAGAGTCTCTTCTTGTCAGATGAGCTTCTTGACTGGTGTAGTAAGCAATATTTTATATTGCAAATCAACCCCACTCTTTTATAATATCCTGATTCGGTACAAGTTGGTGAATATATCCCCGATCTGATTGTTTTTGATAAGATTATTGTTGACACCAAGGTCATTGAGAAAATTGGCAATAACGAAATAGCTCAAATAATCAATTATTTAAAGATTACCGGGTTAAGAGTGGGGCTGGTATTAAACTTTAAACATGCCAAACTTGAATGGGAGAGAATCATCTTATGAAGAAAATGCCACAGATGGACACGGATTTTGTATTATCGAAAAACAAAATTATTAAAAATATTATCTGTGTGAATCAGTGTTCATCTGTGGTTAAAAATGGAGTTGTTTCGTGAGGATGAATGAACAAGAACTCTTAAAATTGCTGAGCGATCATGAGTGGAAAGATATTGAGTTTAAAGAAGCCCAGAGAGCGGTACCTAAAAATGCTTATGAATCTGTTTCTGCCTTTGCCAATACGGAAGGCGGTCATCTCGTATTTGGTGTAAGAAAAGAGGGTTCAGATTTTGAAGTAGTAGGCGTCTTAAACGTGGATAAAGTACAGAGCGACTTCCTGACTTCATTACGCCAAAAAGACAAGATCAGCCTGATTATTGATGTAAAGGAACAGCTCCACTCTGTTAACGAAAAAGATCTGCTCGTGTTTTATGTGCCGGAAGCATCACGTACTGATAAGCCGGTGTTCTTGAATGGTGATATTAGAAGAAGTTTTCTTCGCAAAGGAGCCTGCGACGTAAAATGCTCCAATGAAGAAGTTCAGCGGTTAATCAGTGACGCTTCGCTGGAACGATACGATGGGAAAACCGTTGATTATGATTTAAGCGCTTGCTACAGCTCCAAAGATATCGCTTGGTATCGCAGGCAGTACGAAGGGAAGACAAGTAATCGTAATTATGGCGATTTAGAGGATTTGGAGTTTCTATTTCAACTTGGTTTGATAAAAAATACGGACAGAGGACAAAAACCGACTATTGCTTCAATTCTTTTATTTGGCCAGGACGGTTACTTACGCGGTCTACTCCCTCGACCGGTTATTGATTGTCAGCGGTACTTATTTAAACATGACGATTATTCAAGAGGTGAACGTTGGCATGATCGCACGGTTTGCGATTACAATTTAGTTCAGAGCTGGCTTGCTGTTCTTGAATGGTACTATCGTTTCGCTGAGATTCCGTATGAAGTCAATCCAAAAACGCTTCAACGCAGTGATACTCCACCGGATTATACCGCTTTTCGTGAAACAATCATCAACATGTTAATTCATCAGGATTATGCCGACCATTGCCGCAAACCGGTTATTGCTCATTTTGCCGATTTGACCCGGTTTTGGAATCCAGGTGATGCGTTTGCCAATGTAAGAGATCTGCTTGAGCCAGGAGAGAAGGAGACAAGAAATCCAATTCTGGTGACGGCATTTAGACGGATCGGATTTAGCGAAAATGCAGGCTGGGGGTTACGGGATGTATTTAAGAACTGGCGAGGATTGGGTAAGGTGCCACCTGTAATTAATAACGATAAATCAAAGAAATCATTTGAACTGGTTTTACATAAAGAAGTTCTGCTGTCGAGAGAACAGGTAGAATTTCAGAAGACAATCGGTGTTCACCTCTCTGAAGATGAGGCGTCTGTTTTTGCCTATGCATGCAAGCACAAAAAACTCTCCATTTATGACATCCGGGATGTTTCAGGTAATTCACTTAAAAGCTGTCGAGACATTGCTGATCATTTAGTCATTCAGGTACTTTTCGTTAAGATTGACAGTGATTATTATGAACTTTCATCTGTTATGCAGGAACGGTTCAAACATGTTAAATTCGAGGCCCATGATGAGGCCCATGATGAGGCCCATGATGACTTGACTGAGACAGAACGGGAAATTGTCAATTACTGTGTCGAACCCCAAAGTACTCCTGAATTGCTAAAATTACTCGGATACCGTTCAAGAACGGGTAATTATAAATCTGCTCTATCTAACCTGCTTTCAAGTGGTTATCTGGAAATGACGATTCCAGACAGCCCAAGAAGCAAGAATCAAAAATATAAATCAACATTGGAAGGCAAACGACTTGTACACAACGACTAATAGTCGGGGTCACATCTTGATTAGTGATTAAGAAGGCAAACAGTTTTAAAGATGATAAGGATAGAATAAACGTCGAAGAGCAGTTCAATTCGTGTTGTTTCTTCAATCAGGGGGCTTCACCTTACTCCCCCTGCTATATTCTGGCAGCCCTTCGGGCTTGGGAAAGAGATAATTTATTACCCTAAAGAACATGAGAGATAATTATGAAAACACTTCTGTTTTTTGAATCAGTAGCACAATCAGTGCCGCAGAGTACGGCATGGTATCTTGCCGATATGGGAGAACATCTCGGCAAGCAGGAGCTTTATGCGAGGCAGGCGCCGCAGAAGCTGAAGGCGCTGAAGAAACATGCTATCATAGAGAGCGCAGTGTCTTCCAACAGGATTGAAGGAGTCACTGTTGATTCTGCAAGGGTAAAGGAAGTGGTATTTGGAAGAGCGCATTTGCGGGATCGTGACGAAGAAGAGGTGCGGGGTTACCGCAAGGCGCTTGAACTTGTCCATACGGAATCAGGTTCCCTTAAGGTGTCAGAAAACACCATCTGTGAACTGCATCGGATGACACGTGGAAGCATAGGTGATGCGGGACAGTATAAAAGCAGAGACAGCGATATCATAGAACATTATCCTGATGGAAGAAAAAGGGTAATATCTCTAAAAGAGGGTAATAATAAGGGTAATAACCGGGGTCAATTGAAAGAACTGTAGCCTCGGGTTATCAATCTCATGTAACGGAAAGGAAAAACTACCAACAATCCGTTTTTGATGATGACAGATTTCAGTTAGTATCCTCAATATTTCGAGGAACAGAGTGCGTAACTGGAAAAACTGCGGTCACAAAGCTGGGGTTGACATCTGGTTATTTGACAATTCGTGAGGGTGGTAAATGAGGTGACTTTTGTCGATATTGTCGGTGGTTTTCAGGAAGTATTGTGATGTTAATTATTAGATACATTCCCATATTCTTTGTGCATATATTTTCTAGTCTTATTCCATAGCTTTTGTGTTGAACTTTGCTGAATGACAACGCCTAATTCAGTTTCATATTCAGGCCAATTGAGTGATTCATTACCCCAAATCTCTTGTAATTCTTTAATAAATCCCCATTGCAACCCTGCCGCATTCAAACTACGAACTATTCCTTTTTCATCTATCAAAACACGCGACAACGCATTTGAATCTTCTGACAAGAAACTTGAAACTTCATCATCTTTCAATATATTGAAGGGTGTTTCTACTAACCAATTATGTCCAAATTTCCATATTATAAGCCCATAAGGAAAAGTATCGGATTTATATATTCCATAAGATACCAGTTCTTCAAAATACCCAATTTCCTGGTCTTTAGGATATGGACATACCAAAACCATTATCAAGCCATGTGTGTGGATTTTAAGACAAGCCCCGTCCTGTGGCAAGTTCCCGAAAGGATGCGGTTTTCCGACTGAAATAATCTGTGCCATTTTCAATTCCCAATTAGTTGAACCAAATAATGATTGATCGAGAAACGTTACAAGATGATGGAGAATAGTTTTTTAAAGATTTTGCAAGAATAGTCATTATCAGCCGGTTAGGTTTTTGTGTGTAACACGTAGGGCAATCCTTCCCGCCCGGCCAAGCCGTTCGGACGGGTAGGTTTGCTTTTGTGCATAAATGCAAGGCTAAAGCCTCGCCCTACGTCTCTGCTGCCGATTCGGGTATAAAAAAGCCGTACTCGCAAAAACCTAACCGGATGCTACTGAAGAATAGTAAGATTGTTAATAAAACTCAAGTGCTTTTTGGGAATTATTACGTGCTGAATTGATGAGAGCATTAAAATTCCGTGTTCAGTAAACACACGTGGAGGTTTACGAGTAGCACCTCAACTTGATGTTTCAAAATGGAATATCAAATCCTTAAGCTCATCTGTAGTCAATCGAAACATAAGGTCTTCAGGAAAACGATCCAAGTTTTTACCCACCGCTTTATTCAAATGCATAGTCTTTCTAAGTTTGGTAGGAGCCGTCTCCCGACGGCGAGCGAATATCATTCACCGTAGTATGAGAACCACGGTCGCCAACAGGAGTTGGCTCCTACCTGCATATTTTCGCTGAAGGCTTAACTTGCCATTTTTATCTTGAATGCAGATGTGCATTGTTTTAGTATGTAAGAGTTCGCAAAATAATAAGGAAAAAGAGTATGCAAAATGGTAAATCATTCGTACTATTCGGATTCATGATAGCAATTGCTGTCGTGCTGTCTACCTACATCGTTACGGATGCGATGAGAGATATCCGAATGTCACATCAGATTATTAAGGTCAGAGGATATGCAGAGGTTCCAGTACAGTCTGATCTGGCCAAATGGGGTATCACCGTTGATGCCTCCAATAAAGAAATTGCTGAGGCATATCACACGCTTGCCGCATACCGTGCGAAGGTTCTCAATTTCTTAAAGAGTAATGGCCTCAAGGATGCAGATGTGCAAATAGGCCCGGTATCTGTATCCGAACTGAAGAAACGTACCGAGGAAGGACAACTCTTAAATGAAATTGAGAGATATCTCCTTTCTCAAATTATTGAAATCAAATGTCCGGATGTCAGTGGTGTGGCTAAAGCATCCACCAAAATCTCAGACCTCCTTGGCGAGGGTGTAGAACTTCACGCGTATGCACCTATGTATTACTACAGTCGAGTCAACGAGTTGAAGAGCCAATTGTTGGTCAACGCAACAAAGGACGCGCGCGAGAGAGCAAAGATACTGGCGGAAGGTAGCGGAGTCAGGCTTGGTCAATTGAGGGCGGCACGTCAGGGAGTTTTCAGCGTTCGAGCGGCTGACTCGACTGGAATCTCGGAGAGTTCCTCAGAAGATATATCATCCATCGGAAAGAAGGTCACTGCGGTCGTGACGGTAGACTATGCAATGAAGTAGAACAGAGCAACAAATGTGAATATGTGTTTGAAAGATGCCTTCCTAATGGGTGGCCTTGATATCAAGTATTTCTTTTGCCTTGCCTGCTAAAAAGAATGAGCCTGTTATGCAGATCAAGTCGTCTTTCGTTGCGAACCTTTTCGCTTCTTTCAGCGCTTCAGCAATGTCTTCAATAACCATTGGTTTCTTATGGTAAAAGCGTTGCGCCTCAACGGACATTTGATTTGGCTCTGCTTCGCGAGGGTTGCCTGTTCTTGTAAGTATTAAATGATCAGCGATAGAGCTTATCTCTTTGAGGACGCCTTCAATATTCTTGTCCGCAGATAGACCTATTACTATTACTAATCGCCGGAAAGAGAAGTTTTCCTTTATTGACTCTCTCAATATCTTCATTGAGGCTACTGTGTGTGCCGTGTCCAGTATAGTCAACGGGTTTTCTGAGATAACGTCTATCCTTGCCGGGCATCTGATCTTTGCTAATCCGTTTATAATCGATATATTATCAGTCTCTATTACTCCGGTTTCAGATAGGATCTCCATTGTCCCAATTGCAGCAGCACAGTTTTCGACCTGATGTCGTCCGACCAATGGTAGGAAGATATTTTCATAGTCATTTCTCCATGTTTTTATTTCGCACTCTGTACCATAAATTCCGTTTCTCTTTCTTACCTTAGTATTACCGGTCAAAATATCTCTTCCAACGAGATAGAGATGTGATCTCTTCTCTTTACATCTCTTTGAAATTACGGAGAGTGCGTCAGGTTCTTGTATTGATGAAATAACAGGAACGCCCTCCTTTATTATCCCTGCCTTTTCGTATGCAATTTCCGCAAGTGTGTTTCCAAGCCTGTCAGTGTGGTCATAACCAACAGGCGTTATGACGGAAACTTCAGGCAAAATAATATTGGTCGAATCAAGTCTTCCTCCCATGCCTACTTCAAGGACAGTAATGTCTGTTTTCTCTCTTTCGAAATAGAGGAATGCAATTGCAGTGACTATTTCAAAAAAGGTTGGCATAAGAATTGGATCTTTAAGTGTCACTCTATCGATATACGGCTTGAGCATATTTATTAATTGTACGAATATTTTTTGAGAAATCATCTTATTGTTGACTCTCATTCTTTCGCCCAGATGTATAAGATGAGGTGAGGTGAAAAGTCCGGTCTTCAGGCCAAGTTCTTTTAAGAGAGAGGCAACTATTATCGCCGTGGAGCCTTTACCCTTAGTGCCGGTTATGTGAACAGTCTTTCTATTCTTATGAGGGTCTCCTACGGAAGACATCATCTCTTCCATCCTCTTGAGGTCAAATGTGGAGGTGTCGTATTTGTACTGTGTAAGCTTCTCGTAATCTATTGTCTGCAATAAGAATTCTTTTGCCTGTTTATAGGAACTGAAGAGTTTGGTTTTCATAGATTATTCTCTTTTTGCTTGACAAAAAAATCAACATACTTTACAACGTTACCATCATGAAAGAAATCTTCGTTGATCTCGGGAAGGACAGCTACAACATAATAGTTGATAAGGGTATACTTAATCAAGTTGGTACCCACATATCTAAGGTAGTCAGTCCTCGGAAAGCTATTGTCGTAACGGACAACATTGTAGGGCCGCTTTATGGAAAAATAGTCCTCGATAGCCTATCTGAATGTGGATTTGATGTCAAGTTGGTTTCGCTGGCTCTTGGTGAGGAGCAGAAATCCCTGGCAAAGGCTGAGGAGCTGTACGAGCATCTGTTCGACCATGAGATGGATAGAAAATCTCTTATAGTCGCATTAGGTGGTGGTGTGTTGGGCGATTTGGCAGGTTTTGTTGCCGCGACGTTTATGAGGGGCATACCATTTGTTCAGGTGCCTACTACATTACTGGCACAGGTCGATAGCAGCGTTGGAGGTAAGGTTGCCGTAAACCATCCTAGAGGTAAGAACATGATCGGGTGTTTCTATCAGCCAAAGGCTGTTTTCATAGATACTGATACCCTCCGGACACTGCCAAAGCCAGAAATAACGGCAGGCATGGTTGAAGTTATGAAATATGGGATGATTAAAGAGCCTGCTTTTTTTGAATATGTAGATAAGCATCTTTCAAAAATCATGGAGCTTGATTCTGATGCATTGGAGGAAGTTATATTCAACTCGTGCAAAACCAAGGCGCGTGTTGTTGAGCTTGATGAGACGGAACAGGGGATCAGGGCCATACTAAATTATGGACATACTATCGGGCACGCATTGGAGGCGCTGACATTATATAAGAAATATAGACATGGAGATGCGGTAGCTATGGGCATGATATATGTGAGCAAGATAGCCAAAGAGATGGGTCTTGCTGATGACACTGTATTGAAAAGGCAGGAATCACTGTTTTTGAAATTAGGTTTAAGCCTGAAAGACACTGAATTGGATCCCCATGATATTGTCCGTAAATTATATCAGGATAAAAAGACGATTGCAGGAAAACTGAGGTTTGTTCTCCCAACCAGGATCGGGAATGTCATAATTGATGATAGTGTAAGTGAACAGACAATCTTGAACGCTCTTACATCAGATTAACGAAATGTGGTATGGCTTCCCGCAGATGCTAAGACTGCGAAGTAATGATAGAATCATTAGATTACCACTTTAATAGTTCGGAGTAACCAGTTCGGAGTTAGGAGTAATATGATATGAGTGAGGATAGGTTTGATTTCGAAAACTTAAAGGTCTACCAGAAGTCTCTGGAATATATTGATTTTGTGTATGAGATTACAAAAGGGTTTCCTAAAGACGAAATCTTTTCTTTAACTAACCAATTTAGAAGAGCCTCTATATCTATTTGTTTAAATATCGCGGAAGGTAGCGGAGGAAGCAAGGCGGAATTTAATCAGTTTCTTAAAATAGCAAGACGGTCTGTAAGGGAATGTGTTGCAGTGACTGAAATTTCGTGCAGGCAGGCATTTATCAGTAACGAATATAAAAAGCAATCACGAGGATCTTGCATAGAACTTTCAAGAATGATAAACGGATTAATGAAGTCTTTGAAAAATAAGTAAACTGATGATAGCTGAAAACTTCGAACTCCAAACTCCGAACTATACCGTTAATTTGTCAAGATTGATGATTTATTACAGAATCAATAGTTAATTTAAGATTAGGCATTAGCGAGAGAAATAAGGTATCAATCATGGATGATTTTGAAGGTCTACTTCGTTTAAATATGATAAGCGGTATAGGTACGATAACCTATCGCCGTCTTATAGAGTATCTTGGTACGGTTAAGTCCATATTGGATTGTCCGAAAAGCAGGCTGGAAAAGATACCCGGTGTAGGGCCCAAAATAGCTGCAAGAATCGTAAATGGTTCAAAGGCGGCGGATGTTGATAAAGAGATTAGACTGGCAGAGTCGAATAACATAAAGATAATCCCTTTCACAAGTGATCAATTCCCACACAACCTCAAGCAAATATATGATCCACCACTACTGCTCTACATTAAAGGAGAGATTAAAAAGAGTGATACGCTTGCACTTGCTATAGTCGGAGCGCGCAAAAGCAGCTACTATGGCTTGACACAGGCGGAAAGATTTGGACGGCAGCTTGCACAAGTGGGGTTTTGTATTGTAAGTGGAATGGCAAGAGGTATCGATACTAATGCGCATACGGGGGCAATCAAGGGAAAAGGCAGGACAATAGCCGTACTGGGCAGTGGCCTTGGCGTTATTTATCCCAGCGAGAACAAGGAGCTTTCTGAAAAAATTGCATCTAATGGGGCTGTAATATCTGAATTACCGATGAACACACCTCCTAATAATCGCAATTTTCCTCCTCGAAACAGGATAATCAGCGGGTTGTCACTTGGAGTACTGGTGGTGGAATCTACACTCAGGAGTGGTTCAGCTATTACGGCAAAATGGGCTCTTGAGCATGGCAAAGATGTATTCGCTATTCCAGGCAATATAGATAGTAATTACAGCAGGGGTACCAATCAACTTATTAAAGACGGTGCAAAACTCGTTGAAGACATAAGTGACATTGTTGAAGAACTTGGCCCACTTGCAGAATCTATACACATAAACGACAATGAAAAAGTTGTGGACATTAGAAGTCTCACACTCAATTCGCAGGAGAACAAAATATTCTCACTACTTTCAAGTACCCCTGAGGCTATAGATGACATTACCGACAAATCCGGCTTGCCGCCATCAAATGTAGCAAGCATTTTGATGATATTGGAAGTGAAAAGATTGGTAAAACAGCTTTCCGGAAAAAGGTTTGTAAAGGCATAGTTCGGGGGAATGGAAGGTTATACACCTTTAGCAAGCCTCTCACCGAGGAACAATGGTAAATTGGCTTTATTAATTTTTGCCACTGTTTTGTGATAGTCATATTCTAATCTGATGATCTCTACGTTCCACTTATCATTGTCAAATACTGCAAATGATAGCATCGGAGAACCGTCACGTGGTTGTCCTACACTTCCCACATTTACGATTGTTTTGTCATCTTTAGATAATATTGCCTTATTACTGTCCCTCTGTAATGCACGATAAGTATATATTCCCGGGATATGCGAATGCCCGACAAAGCAGAGAGGTTGTTTCATCTCTATCAAGCTTAAATATGCATTATGAGCATTAGTGATATAACTCCATAGTTTCGGGCCGTTTGGTGATGCATGAACATATAAGACATTATCTTCTTCTATCTGAAGAGGTAACTCCTTGATTGTCTCTTTTATCTCTTCGTCCAGTATGCCCCTTGTCCATCTGATTGCATCACGTGCATACCTGTTTATTTGGTAATCATAATTTGTATCCAGAATAGAATCCTCGTGATTCCCAAGGCATATTTTATCAGTAAGTGACTCAACTATTTTGAAACACTCTACAGGATTTGGGCCATAACCAACAGTGTCTCCAAGGCATATAACGCACTTTTCCCCCTCCAGCTTGTCAATATATTCCAATACCTTGTTCAGCGCTTCCAGGTTTCCATGAATATCTGAAATTACGATTACTTTCATAATATAAAGCTCCAGGACATCAGATAAAGGTCATCAATAAGTAGAAGAATATTTATGCTTTTTTTAACTATCCCATTGCCATTCCGCTCCGTAAGGATTGTATTAATGTAAGAGATCCATCTAATTATCAAGGATTTGCAATGAGATTACTACAAATAATAATTTAGGATTAGTTTCACATATTGTTGCATTATATTATAATAGAACTGTATACCTATAACGTCAGTAGCGTCCGGTTAGGTTTTTGCTAGTACAGTTTTTTATACCCAAACAGTCAGCAGAGACGCAGGGCGAGGTCATGCCAAAGGCAGATCTGTCCTCCATTTCTGGAGGATTCCAATACCGGAATCCTTGCGAAGTCAAGGTTTGTTATATACAGAATATTTTGTAGGTTACGAGTAAATAGATAAATGGATCAAAAATGTATTAATAATATAATCCAGGCAAATGTCGTTGACGAATTGTGTGATGCCATTGGTTACGAAAATATTCTCGATAAGATTGAGGAGAGGGTATGTTATTCCTTTGGCGACAGAAAGGAAAAATTTATACCTGAGTTGGTAATAACGCCTCATTCAACGGAGCAAGTTTCAAGTATCGTAATAATTGCAAATAAACATAATATTTCGATTTGTCAGAGAGGGGCTGGGGACGGTTTGTCTGGTGATGTGGTTTCTATAAATGGTGGTATAGTACTTGATTTGAAAAATATGAACAGGATCGTAGAGTTAAATGCAAAGGATCTTACTGTAACTGTAGAGCCAGGTATTGTTATAAAAGATTTGCAGGAGGAAGTTGCAAAGCTTCGTCTTTTTTATCCACCTGGGCAGGCAGGCACAGAGTTTTCGACTATTGGTGGAAATGTGGCAGAAAGTACGGGAGGGATGACCGGCATGAAATATGGGGTAACGAGGGACTATGTTCTCGCCCTGGAGATTGTTCTTCCTGATGGTTCTGTTATTAACACCGGTCGTAAAACGCTCAAGAGTGTTGCGGGATATGATCTAACCAGATTTTTTGTCGGGTCTGCAGGAACTCTGGGCGTGTTGACGAAAATTACATTGAAATTATTACCGATGCCAGAAAAGATAGCGACTGTTAAGTCGTTCTTTAAAGATATAGATAGTGCACTGAATGCTACAGACTCGATCTTAATAAAGAGCCATCTGCATCCCCGTTCATTATTTTTTGCAGATAAAACGTGTATTGATGCTGTCAGAGACTCTGCAGAAGAGGAAATTCCTGAAGAGGTTGAGGTCCTGTTACTTATTGATGTAGATGGAAATGAGAAAAACGTTGCAAATGATATTTCTATGATAGATGCTCTATGTAGGGAAAACGGCGCTTTGAATATTTCTATTGCGAATAGTGATAAAGATAGGAACACACTATGGGACATCAGGAAATACCTGTCTCTGCTTCTCTTTAAAACCTCTGCTATGAAGTTTAGCAAAGATATTTGTGTTCCGAGGAGTAAGGTCAGGGTCGCTTTGAAAAAAATTAATGAACTCAGCAAGAGTTATTCATTGCAGGTTGCCGCATTCGGGAATATTGGTGAAGGCCACATTAACGTTAACGTAATCTGTAATAACGTGAAAGAGGTTGGTACATCTGTTAACAACCCGGTATCTCAATTATTGCAGGAAGTTGTCTCGATTCGCGAAACCATCACATCAGGGCAAGATGTGGGTGAAATGAAATCAGGATTTAAGGGATTAGCGCTTGCACCTCATGAGATTGAAATAATGACAGGATTGAAAAAAATGTTCGATCCGAAAGGCATTATGAACCCGGGAAATATTTTTATCTAAAATGGAGTCCTCTCGAAAGAGAGGAAGATGTCCTTACTTTCGTAAGGAGTCCAGACGTGGAATCCTCACGAAAGTGAGGAAGTAAAAGATCCAAAACTAAACCACTCCGGACTGAAAGTTCAGAGGTTCAAAAGCACGGACTAAAAGTCCTATTGTTCAGGTAGAAAATCTACCGTATAACTAAAAACGGTATAGTTTTCGTATCCGTTTTTAAGTCAGCTTATTGTCAACAAATTTTGAAAAAAACCGCTGAAAGCTTGCACTGAAAGTGCATAGTTTTAACTAGCGCGCTGATACAATAAAAAAGGTGAACTATGAAACTTTTTAAAAAAACTAAAAAAGAGACAAATAAACATCAGGATGCGCTTAATGAGCTTATGAAGGTTATGAGTAGGGAAAGGGTGCTGACTGCGGTTGAGGACAGGATATGCTACTCTTATGATGGTACAAAGCAGAAGGCACTGCCAGATATCGTAGTACGGCCTGAGAACACAACTGACGTTTCTAATACTTTAAAGATTGCAAACAAGTATGAAGTCCCAATTTGTGCGAGAGGCGCTGGTTCCGGGCTTACAGGTGGAGCGGTGCCACTTATGGGCGGAATCGTTTTTGATTTAAAAAATATGAACAGGATAATTGAAATCTGTCCTGATGATTTTGTTGCAACAGTTGAGCCGGGTGTAGTGACAAAACAGTTACAGGATGAAGTTGCGAAGTTTGATCTTTTCTATCCTCCTGATCCGTCAAGCGCAGCATTTTCAACTATTGGAGGTAATGTTGCAGAATGTGCAGGGGGGATTACCGGGTTAAAGTACGGAGTTACGCGCGATTATATACTTGCTCTGGAGATAGTCCTTCCTGATGGATCTGTAATTAACACAGGGAGGAAGGCCGGTTATGACTTGACGCGGCTTTTTACAGGTTCAGAAGGGACGTTGGGGATCTTTACTAAAATAACGGTAAAACTGATTCCAAAACCTGAGAAGATCCAGACATTGGCTGCCTATTTCAGTAATAAAGATGATGCCATTGATGCGGCAGATTTGATTATAGATAATAATATTCTTCCACGTACACTGGAATTTCTGGATCAAATGACCATTAACGCAGTACGAGGTTATACCGGTGCAGATATTGACGAAGAGGTAAAAGCGCTGTTGTTAGTTGATATTGATGGGACAGAAGAGAGTATCGGTCATGAAATGCCAATAATTGAGAATGCGTGTAGAGAAAGTAAGGCGTTCAGGACTAAAGTTGCAGATACAGCAAAGGAGAGAGATGCTATCTGGGCTTCCAGACGTTCTATTTCTCCCGCGTTGTACAATATTGCTCCTCACAAGATAAACGAAGATATCTGCGTGCCCAGAAGTAAGATAAAGGAAATATTACGGAGGGTGGATCAGATAAAAGAGGGCCAGCCAATTTATATCGCAAATTTTGGACATATAGGCGATGGCAATATACACGTTAACATAATGTATAGCGACGATCCGGGCCAGGAGGCGTTGGCAGAGATTATTGTAAATAAAGTAATGAAGGAAGTAGTAGCATTAGGAGGGTCTATCTCGGGTGAGCATGGTATTGGGAATAAGAAATCTCAGTTTATGGAATTAGAGGTTCCTCCACAAGAATATGAGATTATGAAAAGATTTAAAAGCTATTTTGATCCTAAAGGGATTATGAATCCCGGTAAGATGTTTATTTAGAAATGGAGTCCTCTCGAAAGAGAGGAAGATATCCTTACTTTCGTAAGGAGTCCATAGTTGCAATTCAAACATAGTTGAACAACAACAACAATGACTGATTGGAAAGAAGAAGTAAGTAAATGTTCGAAGTGCGGTAAATGTCAAACCGTCTGTCCGGTTTTTCTGGAAACCGGTGATGAGTCATCGGTTTCACGTGGAAAAATCAGCCTGGCTGAGGCATTGAGGGACAAACAGATAGTGTACACTGATAAGTTGCGAGATCATGTCTATTCCTGCAAAAAGTGTATGAGGTGCAGGACTGTTTGTCCTTCGGATGTTGATTATGAGGTGATCATTTCTGCCTTGCTTCGTGGTGTGGCTGACGAGATGGGTATCCCCTTATTGCCGAAGATAATCTTTCGGTATGTATTACCCAGAAGGATACTCTTTGATCTTATGCTCAAAGTAGGCTCTAAAATCCAGAGGTTCATGCCTGGGAAGAGGAGGGGGCAGATGCGCCATCTTCCGCTTATGTTTATGGGCAAAAGATGGATACCTACTTTGGCAAAAAAAACTGCATTAAAGAAACTTCGCACTACAAGGAAACTAAAAAATCCGAAAATGAGAGTAGGGTTATTCACAGGATGTTTGATTAATTACATCTATGTGGATATCGCGGAAGCCGTGGTAGATGTGCTTAACAGGATGAATATAGAGGTCGTTATACCACAAGGCCAATTGTGCTGTGGGACACCCTCATCCACAATGGGAGATCACAAATCGAGTAAGAAGCTTGCAGAGGTAAATAGAGACGTGTTCGAATCACACAATCTAGATGCAATTGTAAGCGCCTGTGCAACGTGTACCAAGAGTATTAAGCTGGATTACCTGCGCACACTGGGCCCGTCATGGCAACAGATGTCTGATAAAATCTATGATATATCAGAGTTTATTGAAAAGTATTGTGGTGATGATTACAAGACAAAGCCTGTTAATGAAAAAGTGACCTATCATGATCCATGTCACCTTATGTGGGTACGTGGTATCACTGATGAACCAAGAAATATTTTGAAGAAATCTTCTAATTTCGTTGATATGGATATGGCAGGTTCATGCTGTGGCGGTGGTGGAATTTTTACCATAATCCATTACGATCTCACCTTGAAGATGCTTGAGAGAAAAGTAAACTCGATTGAGAGGAGTGGGGCGGACACCGTAGCGACTAACTGCCCTGGCTGTATCATGCAGATAGCCGATGGATTTGCTGGTAAAGATTCCAAGGTAAAGACTACCCACTCAATACAGGTACTTCAAAAGGCGATGGTAAGCGGCAATATTGATTACTGTGATACCGCTTAGTTTTTCTGATTAGTATGCTCAATTGTTGATCGTAGGGTATCGTATAGAATCACAGCCATAAGATCGTACCCCGCATTGTTTGGGTGGATACCATCTGCGGAGAATTTCCAGCTTTTCTCAATATCTTCCGGCCATTGGGATGGAACATCAACATAAAGAAGATTGAATTCATGTGCCAATCCCTTAAGGACATCATTGTAGTCATCAAAAGTGGCCTGTACAACCTCTTGCGTTGGAAGAAAATTTCCAAATCTCATATGGGCATATTTCCTCAGTGTTGTTGCCATGCCCACGACAAAGACTGGTGTGTTGGGAAGATCATTTTGCAGCTTACTGAATATCCTGGTCATGGCAGTTTGGTATAAGTCGAGAGTTGAGTTTGAGGGTGCGCCCAACTTGGCAAATATATCATTTGTACCGATTGCAATAATCACAACGTCAGGTTGTAGAAGTCCCACGTCCCTGTCCAATCTCCTTAACACTCCAAGGGCAGTATCACCGTTAATTCCTCTGTTTATAACTTCATATTCATCTGGGAAATTCTCCTCCAGAAGATTTTCGAGTCGTGTGACCCAACCGCCTTGTATGGTGTTCTTGTGTCCCTGCACAGTCCAGTGTGTGTCTGCCTGAGTAATGCTGTCACCAATAGCGACAATGACCTCCTTTGCAACAAGTGGTGAAGATGGCAGAAACGAGATACCGAGGCAAACTATAGAGATCCAAAGAAGAAATGGTAAACTAAATTTTTTTATCATACAACTTCCTTTAAATATGGAGTGCATCATTCCCGTCCGAACGGCCTGGCCGGGCGGGCGTGATGATGCGTAATAAAGCAGTGACACCCGCCCAACAGACTGGCGGACAGGCGGTCACTGCACGGCACTCCAAACAATTACAAATTCCAAATACTGGAATCCTCTCGAAAGAGAGGAGCATGTCCTGGTTACCATGTGCCTGAATTTCTTCTAAGGGTTTGAGAAAAAATAACTTCCTAATTTATCGTGCTCAGGTTTAGGTTAGATTTGGACAAGTAGATCCGTAACAATATAACCAAAAGCTGTATTCGGACTAAGGGCTTTAATCTACCTTACGAGAATATGTTCAATGCCATCGTAGGTGTCAATTCAGACTCTCAACCATGTTGAAATGATCAAAGAGTATTTTGAAAATGTTCTCTCATATCTTTCTTCCGCTCCAGATATAGATAACCTTGCCCAGGATTATTATTTCAGGCTGATTGCTTTGCTCTATCATCTCTTTGCCGTATGCAGGGTTGTCGCTGATGAGTTCTATCGTGTTTTCTGAGAGCTTCCTGATCCTTTTGATGAGGATTGTGTCTCCTCTTCGTAAAATATATATCCCCTCGGTTATAATTTTGTCAATACTCTTGTCTGCAATTAAAAGAGCATCATGATTAATTGTGGGTTCCATGGAATCTGATTCTGCGCTGAGAATAAACAGATTGTCGGGATCCGACTTCAGTTCTCTTTCGAGCCAATCCCTGCGAAACATAAGATCCGCACCGATTTTCTCGTCATTAATAAATGACTCATGTCCGGAAGATGCCTTTATGTTGAAAAGTGGGATCTTGCAATAGGTAATATTGTCTGTGCTCTCTCTCTCCTGCTCTCTTGTTAAGTGGTTTTCCGGTGATATTAGAATCTTATGAGGAAGCTCTTCAACGGAAAAGCCAAATGCAGATTGAAATCCTTTTTTGAATTTTATTGATATATTGCGCTTGCCACTGAGGATTTCAGATACATAACTGTTTGACAGCGAAATTAGTTTCGCAAATTCACTCCTCTTTAAGTGCCTTGATACTATAAACTTGTCTAGGTGTTTTAGGATATTCATAATATATGGCGAATTTACTGCTTGACAAATTCGTAAAAAATCGCTAATCTTCGCAAAGAGTTTTGGTGGATTGATACCAGGCAGTTCATTGCTGGCTTACTCAAGCAAATTATAGGTTTTATTTTCCTGAATTCAATGTCTAAGTTCAAAGTTTATTCCATGTATGGTAGAAAAAAATTAAATTATATGACGAAATTTTGCGAAATAAAAAAGCAGGAAAGAGATTCCTCGCTCAAAGACGTTACGTTTGCGAAGGGAAAAAATCCTAAAGATAAAAAACACCTTTGAATCTGGCGTCTTGGCGTGATGGAAAATGAGGTTGTGTGTGAGGTATCTGGTAGTTGCATGAAAAGGATTATATATTTTATCAAGAAAAAAAGGAGGGTACGGGTATGAGGGGCGATGTGAATAATGATTATGATATTGGCAGGTTTGTTTTGGAAGGTATGATGACCATTTTTATCGTACTGATATTCCTGTTTATTGTGCAGAACTGGGTACTGACAAATACAGGAGAGACATCGTTTGCACCAACCTGTGGTCTGTCTGACATGGGAACAGAAATTGATCCGCTTGTACCCTATGAAATCAACAAAATTATGATGGCTATAAATTAATAATACAGTAATCCGGAAAATAAAGTTTAGATTTAAACAAATTAAGGTTTGACAATTTGTAATGGTTATTGTTTAATAATTCATATTGAGTATGTTCGGGAAGTAGTTTTTGCATTTTAAACCGGTGACAATTATGAATACATCTGAAAATCTGATAGATAAATTCAGGAACAAAAGCTTCAAAATAACTCCACAGCGTTTGGGAATATTTAAGATTCTTGAGGGTAATCAGGATCATCCTTCTGCTGAGGATATTTTTGCTAAAATAAAGAAAACTTATCCTACTATCTCTTTTACTACTGTTTATAAGACGCTGGATATTCTGGAAAAAATGGGTGAGATTTTGAAAATTACCATAGATGACGAAAGAAAGCATTACGATCCGAATACGTCTACACACCATCACATTATCTGCTCAGGATGCAACAAAATCTCTGATGTCGATGGAGATAGTGTAAACCCTGAACTGCCAAGTGAAATATTGAAGGAGTTTACACCTACCAGGTTCCACGTCTCTTTCTTCGGTACTTGCAAAGATTGTATAAGCAGGCAATAGTGTGATCGGTTTTCCATCGTTGTTTGTTATAACATACACTTAATTAGACTTTAAATAGAAATAAGAGGTTATTAATGAATATGATCAAGAGGATGTTTACTATTTCGTTGTTAAGTCTGCTCGTAATGTTCTTTCTTTCGTTTAGTGCATCAGTGGAGAAAGTACTTGCTGAGGTTACGACTGGTATAGATATAGGGGAAAAGGCGAGCCGCTTTAAGCTATTGACTGTTGACGGTAAGGAGATTGAGTTAGAATCTTTTGCTAAAGGCAAGATTACATTATTGGTGTTTGGGGCCACGTGGTGCCCGGCGTGCAGGCATGAAATCCCTTTACTTAATGAATACTATAGCGATTTTAAAGATAAAGGTCTTAATGTATTGGGTATTGATATTCAGGAAAGTGCAAAAAAGGTGAGATCATTTATTAAAAAGAAGGGAATAAATTATCCGATGGTTCTCGATTCTAACGCTGACGTAGCCAGGCTCTATAAAGTTATCGGCATACCATTGAATATCGTCCTAGATAAGAGCGGAGTTATAATATACAAGGAGATTGAACTTCCAGATAAAGAGTTGCTGAAGAAGTTGTTGTAATCTCAGAATTCTACAGCTAGAGAAAAGTCATCAATATTGTTTACATCAATCCTGTGTCCCGCGATCGTTTGTATTTTCACTCTATGTCCGTGTTTGACTAATTGGTTGAGCATGTCCCGAATATCCAGCTTTTGAAACTCCGGTCTGTTTTGGTTCTCTTGAATGAAGGTTTTTACTATCTCCAGGCCTTTCGCTGTCAGCTTCATCATTCCAGGCCACTCTCCGTAGTACTCAGTGCCTGGTTCATCATAAATAATTTTTTCAAGATAGTAGTTGTCTTTTGGAAAGAGTGAGTTGTTCTCCAAAGGAGACGCATAAACAAAATCAGATTTATACTGTTTTTCAAGAGTAAACACGGTATCTACGATAATGACAATGTCTGACGGGTCGTCCAGCATAATGCTGAGAACGTATTTTTTAAAGAGGACATCACCAAATAAAATGACAACTTCTCCCTGGGTAGTGTCAACAGCTTTGGAGAGTGAAACCATCTCCCCTGTTGTTTCGTAGTCGTCATTTGCAATAATGTTTAGATTGGGAAGGTCAATAGTTTCCCTTTTATATCCGGCCACCACCATAATGTTTTTGATATGATGCTCGTTAAGATGTTCTACTGCTCGTTCCAGGATGCTCTTTCCCCCAATTTTAATCATAGTTTTGGGGATGGACTCTGTGAGTTTTCCAAGCTGCTCTCCACGAGTAGATGCAAGAATAATAGCACATCGTTGGCTTCCGGTTTTCGGGCTTAAGTATTGTTCCTCAGCTATGGCAAGCTCTTTATCATCCTGAAGACGAAAAATTTCTTTGACTGGGACAATAGAATCTTCAACGTTAAGCAGGTTTTGCTCCTGCTTGATTTGCCGGGCAATTTCCTGCATTTTTTGAATAGAACCACGAAAAATTTGATTTGCCCAGACGGCCAGTGAAATGTTGTGCTTTCTAAACTCTTCGGTTGGTGTTGTGTAATACTTAGTTGGAACAATTATTACTGGTGCACGGTTTTTCCATTCATTCATAAAATCGAAGATTTCACATGCGTTGGATAATTTGCTGTGCATCAAGATTGCATCTGCACCTGCCAGACGGTATGCTTCCGCACGCTTCAAAGCTTCATTGAGCCCCCATCCGGCAATAAAAGCCTCTACTCGAGCAACTATGACAAAGTCATCGTCTTTCAGAATATCCTTACCTGCCTTTATTTTTCCACAAAACTCATCAATATTGGCCAAAGGTTGTGCCCCTTCCCGGAGAAAGCTGTTTGTTTTTGGGAAGATTTTATCTTCGATGCAGACACCGGCAACATCTCTCTGCTCCAGTTTCTTAACGAGGCGACGCATATTGTTAAAGTTGCCATATCCGGTGTCTCCATCCATGAGAATGGGGATCGTGGTGGCATCGCTCATGAATTCTAAAACGTCTAATACTTGTGTCCAGCTTGCTTCGTTATTGTCTCGAACCCCTAAAGATCCGGAAATTGAAAGTCCACTGCCCCAAATTCCCTTAAATCCGGCTTCTTCAACTATTTTGGCGGACATACCACTATGGGCTTCCATAAGAAATTCCAGTTGTGGGCCCAATATCATCTGTTTTAATTGAGTTGTTTTTTTCATCTATTACTAGAATTAATCTTATTTATGAAATATTAAATTATTAAAACTGTATCTTTTTGTACAGGCAATTTATCATAAATCTTACAAGAATGCCAAAGCCAATTACAAGCAGTTACAAATGGTTGATTGACCCTCACCAGGTCGAGTTGGGTTAGCATGAAGCGGTAAAGATTGAAAACTTTATTATCCTTCTTTATTCGTTTCGTCTAAAAACTATTCTTACCCGCATGCTCTTGCGGGCAGATTGTCTGTTCTACGCCATATAGCTTTTTTTATTTGTATTTGTAATATTTAAATATTGAACTAAAATGGATTTATTATTCAGTTTCATAGCGAGATTTGAATAATGTCTAGATTGGTTTGAAGTTTTAACTCTTTAATAGTAAAACTACATCAACATTACAGGCACTGATAAAAATTATAAATAGAATCAATTTGATAGACTATCACATACATACAAATCGATGTGGCCATGCAGAAGGTGAAATGGCGGATTATGTCAGAAAGGCGTTAGATTGTGGACTTGATGAGATAGGCTTTAATGATCATCTACCACTTCATGGCGATAGAGGCAAGGAACTGGGACTGGCAATGGCGCTTGATGAACTCCCGGGTTATGTAAATGAAATCCTTGGCCTACGTGAGTCATTTCCTGAGATTAAAATTAAGTTGGGAATAGAAGCTGACTATACTCCGGACTCCGTGTCTTATACCAGAGGGCTTTTAGCAAAGCACAATTTTGATTACGTAATGGGCTCTGTACATTATATTGGTGAGTGGGCTTTCGATCATCCGGGAGAACGCAAGAAATGGGACAGCAAGAATATAGATTTGGTTTATAAAGAGTATTTTGAATTATTGCGAAAATCTGCCAGTACTTTGCTGTTTGATATAATTGGACATTGTGATCTTGTGAAGAAGTTCGGGGATCGACCAAGCCACGTACTACTGGAGGATTTAGAAAAAACAGCGAAGGTGTTTAAAGAGTGCGGAGTTGCGGTAGAGATTAATACCTCCGGTTTGAGAAAACCGGTGAATGAGATTTATCCTTCATGCGAAATTCTAAAGGTTTATAGGAGATACGATATACCAATTGTTTTCGGTTCTGATGCTCATACTCCTGGTGAAGTGGGTAGAGATTTCGATAAGGCAATATCGCTTGCAGCTGAGGCCGGTTATGATGGATACGTTACATTTGAGAATAGGGTCATGAAAAATCATAAACTTGATTATGGGAAATCTATTCACTGTTAGAAAATGCCTTGAAAGTGTTGAATGGTTAGATTGCGTGAATTCCGGCTGAATAGATTGCCTGTAAGTGGGAGGTTGTTATGTACCTTTTTCCTGGTTTGTATGGGAATAGGGTTTGTCTTTTCTCAGTTAAACGTTTTTTTTACATACAGCAGGGCTGATGGAATAGCCGCGTTCTCACTTCAAGATATAGTTCTGACCTATTATGGCCAACCGGACGTTTTGCTTGTCGAGTCAAAACTCAATGGTACCATGAGGGAACATCTTGAAAATGAATACGAAAGAAATAGCCTGATTCATTGGGCAAAGGGAGGTGCTGAAAAAGAGAAGTCTAATGAAGTGAAGAGTATCATACTGAAGAATTGTCTGCTTTGCCACACTGCTGGTGGAGATGCGGCGTTTGCGCCGTTTGATAAGTTATCAACAGTCAGTGATATTTTTACAAGGATTAACAATGGAATGTCAACACATAGACTTATAACGCTTAGCCATATCCACATGATAAGCATAGGTGTAGTTCTTGCCTTAAGTGGGATTATTTTTTTGTTTACTCCGATTAATGAGAAACTTAAAATGATCTTATTGATCTTCCCTTTTGGGTCTTTGTTGATGGATGTTTTTTCATGGTGGTTAACAAAACGAATACCAGTCTTTGCAATTACCGTATTTATTGGAGGTGTTTTTATGGTAATTGGTTTTTTTATACAGTCTGTGATTTCTTTACTAACGATGTGGACGCCTTCCGAAGGATCAGACTAAATGATTGATTCAATAGGTTGGGACGGACATACTCGTAATAGTTAAACCCTCCGTTTTTTTTAGTTGAAAGGAGTTTGATTTATGTCTGATGATATGAATGGACCATACAGCGAAAAAGTGATGGATCATTTTATGGAACCCAGAAATATGGGTGATATAAAGGATGCAGATGCTGTAGGTACCGTGGGTAATCCCGCTTGTGGTGATGTAATGAGGTTGTACATAAAAGTTGAGGACGATAAAATAACAGAAGCGAAGTTTAAAACGTTTGGTTGTGGCGCCGCTATTGCGACAAGCAGTATGGCGACTGAGATGATTAAAGATAAGACATTAGATGAGGCCGAGAAGGTTACAAACGAAGCAGTGGCTGAGGCACTGGATGGCTTGCCTCCAAATAAGATGCACTGTTCAGTTCTGGCTCAGGAAGCTATTGAAGCGGCAATCAAGAATTACAAAGAGAAAAAGTAGCAGAATTTTATTTGTGCTTTTTACGTATGTAATAATATGAGCGATAAGATTTGTAATGTTTTATACCCTCTCAAGAAACTAAAAGAGGCATTTTTAGATTTTCTTAAGGATGAGGATGTAAAGGTTCTGTTGTTTGGTTCCAGGGCGAGAGGGGAGTTTGTAAGCACTTCTGATGTTGATGTGGGACTAATTGTAGGAGACGGTGTTGACAGGAGGAAAATTGATCTTACTACGTGAACATATAGAGGAGATGAATATCCCTTATAAGGTAGAAATTGTCGATTTCTCTACTGTCTCTGAAGGATTTAAGAAGATGGCCCTAAAGGAGGCGGTGGTTTGGAAAGATTAGAAGCAAGATACAAAGACGCTAAAAGGGCCATAGGGACACTCAGGGAAATATTACATGAATCATTTTCTGCAATAGTAAGGGACGCATCAATACAAAGATTTAAGTATACCTTTGAAGCATACTGGAAATTTATCAAAGAGTACTTAAAGATAAGAGAAGGCATAATCTGCAATTCACCAAAGTCGTGTTTCAGGGAGATATTTACAGTGGGCATAATAGAAGAGAATGAAACTATTAAACTCCTTGAAATGACCGATGATAGAAATATGACTAGCCATACTTATAAAGAAGAGGTGGCGCAGATTATATATGGTAAGTTGGAAGAGTATAGCAGATTAATTGAAGATACAATAGGGCGGTTTAGAATTTAGCCATAAACAGGTCTCACTTTCGAGAGGATTGGAGTCCTCTCGAAAGTGAGACCTGTCATGTTTACGTAACGGAATGTTGATTGTTGTAGGCTAATTTGACATTTTTAATAGACTTTAAAGATGTTGACGTTTCAGGTAGTTTCAGATAGTGTCATATTAAAAGCGCCTTCACGTAGAACGAGGAGGCGCTTTTAATATTGATTAATTTAATCACAGACGTATTTACTCTTCCCACTCTTCTGGTTTTATTCCTTCTCTTTAAAAGTAATGTGAATACTCTTATTTTAAAGTGAACTCTTATGGCTTTTAAACTTTTTTTTCTTTCAGGTCTCCTAAATGTTACGCAACTAATATATTAACCACCTGCAAACCAGATAGATTACAGTTGTACCTGCCGCTATAATTGCCAACGACCTGATGAGCTTCCAGAAAAAAGCATTCCATTGGACGAAACCTGAAGTGTTTCTTTCCTCTTCTTTAGTATCCTCTACTGTTGTATTATCTTCTTGTCTCATGGCACCATTGTAATAAGTGTTCGTATATATTCAAATAATAAAAAAACGGATTATTTATAATCACTAATCAAGGTGCGGCTCTGTTGCCTTGCAAATCGTTTGGTAGGCAACCCATTGCGGTGGGATAATATTATCTCTATAATCTGTTTATAAATTAATTATCATGCCGCAACCAATAATATGCGATATTATATATATCATTGGTTGTCAGTGCCGAATCATAGTTTACTGAATAATGTTAAAATCATACTCAAAAGTGAGGGATTATCAGTGTCAAACAGTAATAATATTGACCGCTCTTGTTGTAATATGTATGGCAACCCGCTTATTGTTTATGGGCAGATATCTGGAGGGGTGGGACAGTGTTGACTTTGCTCTGGGCCTCCATGATTATGATGTTGCACGCTATCAGCCGCATTTTCCGGGTTATCCTGTGTATATATTTCTCTGCTGGCTGGCGGATCTCCTTGCCGACAGTGATGTGCTCGCATTAACAATACCAGGGGCAGTATTTGGTGGCATTACATTAGTGCCGCTGTTTTATCTGGCAAGAAGTATGTTTGCTGAAAAGGTCGCTTGGCTTGCGGCCATTCTATACGTTGTCAATCCATTATGCTGGCTGCAATCAGAGAAGGCGTTATCTGATGCCGTAGGTCTGTTTTTCATAGTACTGTCGGCCCAATTACTCTTTTATGTATCTATCTCTAGGATCAATGCGTCACGATATCTGGTCTCAGGCAGTGTGATGCTCGGTATATGCCTGGGAGTCCGGCTGAGCTATTTTCCGTTTGTTATTCTCTGGCTTTATACATTGTATGTTTCATCAAAATCTAATGCGTGGAAAAAATCAATATGTTATGGAGTATCTGCTTTAATTATTGGAATATGTGTCTGGCTGATCCCTCTTTCATTTTATACTGGTCTGGGGCCACTTGTGTCGAACGGGCTTAGCTTTGCGTTCGGACATTTCAGTGACTGGGGAGGTTCGGTAGCTACATCACAAAATATCATTCCAAGGGCCTCTGGTTTTGTGTGGTGTCTCTTCTGTAACGGGTGTGGTTTCTGGTGTTATGATACCTCTGCGGTTCGCATCATGCCATCCGTTATAATGGGGATCGGTATAATCTTTTACTTTAGACATTTAAGTAATAATTATAAAACAAGGTTCATTGCATTTTATACGCTTCCCTATTTTCTATGGGTATTCTTCGGGCAGAACCTGGAAAAGCCGCGTCATGTCCTACCTTTAATCCCTGTGATCATAATCTGTATATCTGTAGGCCTGGTACAGGCCGGATATTTCCTGGATCGTTATTCATATTTAAATATATACAGGTATCGGTTTTTCTCTCTTTATCGTTTATTTATTGGTATTTTTATTGTGAGTATGAGTATCATATCCGTAAAGGTTGTGGATACTCATAAAAACAGACCGATAGCCCAGGTGCAGTTGCTTGATTATGTGTGGCGTAATTATGATGACCAATCTACCCGTATTTATTGCTGGGAGACAAAGAGATTGTTTGACTACTATTCCCCTTCGTGGGACACAAGGAGGGTCAGGGATATTGATGATTTGTTATATGATGTGGGATCCTCCCCGGTAGCACCGGATGTAATATTATCGACTTCTAAGGTTAATGGAATCAGTTCCATTAAGAACCGTTCAAAAGCGATTGTTGAATTTAAGAATGATCGCTATGTTAATAATCCATATCACAAACTGACTCTTTATGATTTAAGTGCTCTCAAATGAATAACAGATACCAGAACAAGATTTGGTTTTCTATCTTTCACCCGGAAAAATTTCACTTGATGCTGTACTATTCCATTACGAGTTTTATTGTTATAGGTATAGTAAGTTTTGTGGTTGGTGAGGTTTTCTCAAGGATTGAGAAAAATGATTTGATAGAGAGAAGTGAGAAATATGCTGGATACATAGTTAATCACATTAATCTTGAGATGTATGATGAGTTTTTCGCCCCGTCAATGGATAAGTATGGGTATGTAGATCTTGAGAATAATGAGGAGCAATTTAACAGCCTTGATAAGATAATTAAAAGTAATATCTACGGTTTCAATCTGAAGAAGATCTATCTCTTTGATATGAACGGCCAGATTGTTTACAGCAATATTTCTGATCACGTAGGTTTTATTCTTGAACGGGGTGAAAATTTACAATTGGATTCTGCGATAAAGAGTGTACCGGCTTCTGCACTTCAGGAAGCGGGCATGAAGGATTCAAAAGGAGTACTGGTAGAGTCCTCCTTGCTGGAAAGTTATTATCCTGTTTATGAATATAGTGAAGGGACAGTTAATAAAGAGAAGCAGACAGGAGTCATGGAAATATATCAGAATATGGAGGAGCTGGACATCCAGATAGCAAGAGCACATAAAAAGGCGGTAATAATAACCGGCTCAAGTATGGGATTACTGTTCTTTATACTTCTTCTGATAATTAAGAAAGCATCAAATGTGATTCAGTTAAAAACAGACCAACTTGTTGAGGCAAGGGACAATTTGGAGGGTAAGGTAGGAGAGAGGACTAACGAAATTAAGCAGACATATGAAAGACTTCAGGAGACACAAAAGCGATTGAGCAGATCTGAAAAACTGGCAGGGATAGGAACCCTTGCTGCAGGTGTCGCACACGAGATAAATAACCCTCTTGCTTCAGTTGCAAGCTGTGCTGAGGGCCTGATGGATCGTCTGGGTAACGTTGATTTTAAGTCAAAAGATGACGAAGAGGTTTTTCCTGATTATCTAAAGACAATTTATGATGAGACCTATAGGTGTAAGGCCATAATTTCCAAGTTACTGGATTTTTCAAGAAGGCAGATGCCTGTATTTGGTAAAGTGAATGTGAATGATCTGGTTGCAAATGTTGTTAAGCTGATAGGACGACAAAAAGAACTGGAAAAGTTGAGTATAGAGCTAAGCTACAGTCCGGAATCCATTATAATCTATGGTGACGTTAACCAACTCCAGCAGGTTTTTTTAAATATGATCTTGAACGCAATCGATGCAACAGCAGACGGAGGAAAGATTAACATAACTACTATAATAGTTGATAACCATGCCCAAGTGGTTTTTGAGGACACCGGTTGTGGTATTGTTCCTGAGAATTTAGACAAAGTCTTTGAACCTTTTTTTTCAACTAAATCACCGGGAAAGGGTACCGGTCTTGGGTTGTCCATCTGTTATGGTATTATTGAAGAACACAAAGGGAAGATTTCAGTTAGTAGTAGTGGAGACGGGAATGGCGCAGTATTTACCATCTCTCTGCCGGTATATATAGAACAAGGTGATTGCAAAAGCTGAGTGAATATATTTTAGTTTTTCCGTACCCGCCAGAATGATTGTCGGGCTGGCGAACGGATTCATCGGACGGAGACTGGGACGGCAGAGGTTGTAGATTTACTGATGACATTTCCATTCCCATGTAAGTGGGGATCTATTAATTTTGAATTATTAAGTTATATCCTGTAATACGTCACAATGTAACGGTAATATATTGAATATTATGAAAAATAAAATTAAGCTTCTTTTTGTAGATGATGACAAGACCTTCAGCAAGATCATGAAGAAGGAGTTGACTCGTATGGGGCACTCTGTCGTTTGTGCCGATTGTGGTGAGGCGGCTATTGATGCATTAAGCAAGCGTGACTTTGAGGTAATAATACTAGATATTAAGATGCCGGGTATTGGAGGTCTCAATACTTTGAAGCGTATTAAAGAGATTGGTCCTGAAGTGGAAGTAATAATGCTCACAGGCAGGGCTACCATTGAGAGTGCTGTTGAGTCAATGAAGATGGGGGCATACGATTACATTACAAAACCATGCAGACTTAACGAACTGGATATGCTCTTAAAAAAGGCTTATGAGAAGAGACAGATTTCTAAAGAAAATATTTCGTTGAAGAGGCTGGCGACAAGTAAGGAGCAGGACAAAGTCATGATAAGTCAGAGTGACAAAATGAAGCCGGTTTTAAAGCTTATAAACAAAGTTTCCGTAACGGGGGCTACCGTACTGATTCAGGGTGAGAGTGGCACTGGAAAGGAGCTTGTTGCCAGGGACATTCATCAGAAAAGCAAACGAAACAAGTATCCATTTGTGGCTGTTAATTGTGCTGCTCTTCAGGATACACTTCTTGAGAGCGAACTATTTGGCCATGTAAAGGGTGCATTTACTGGCGCCCATGAGACACGCCTGGGGCTTTTTGAGGTTGCGGACAAAGGAACCATGTTCCTGGATGAGGTTGGTGAGATGCCAATAAATATTCAGGCGAAACTGCTGAGAGTGTTGGAGTCCGGAGAAATTCGCAGATTGGGAGATAGTAAGATAATCTTTGTTGATACCAGGATTATAACGGCTACAAATAAAGATATTGCTGCTATGGTGAAAAAAGGTTCTTTTCGTGAGGACCTGTTTTTCAGGATTAATATAGTTCGTTTATCCCTGCCACCATTGAGAGACAGGAAGGATGATATTCCGCTACTTGTACAACACTTCCTTAAAACACATAAGATTAATGTAAAGGAGAAGAAGTTTTGCCCTGACGCGCTTGAGTGTATAAAGAGATACTCCTGGCCCGGTAATATAAGAGAACTTGAGAATTTTGTAGAAAACATTATTATTGTTGCTGACGGTGAAGAGATAGGTGTCTCTGATCTGCCTGAAGAGATTAGAGGATATGTGAATACAGATGATTATGTCCGTAACACTGACGTCTCTCTCTCCGACCTTGAGAAGCAGCATATAATTAACACATTGTCAAAAATGAAAGGAAACAAAACGCGTGTAGCTGAAACGCTAGGCATATCTATAAAAACCCTGTATAACAAGTTGAAATCATACAATATTCTTTGAAAAAGTCGTTAGGTTTTTATTTTTTAAAACCCAACCTAATGACGCTTAATTATTACATGGTAGGAGATAATATTATGTCGGATTATTTTGATTGTCCAAATTGTGGGGCAGAGGTACCAAGAAAAGCAAAATCGTGTCCTGATTGTGGTTCAGACGAGAAAACCGGATGGTCAGATGACACTATGTATGACGGACTGGATCTTCCTGTATATGAAGAAGCCGATATGCAGACAAAGACGTCTATGTTTCAAAGTAAAATTATGTATTACATCGTAGCAATATTGACAATTGTGGCCTTCATATTGTTTTATATAGTGTAGCTAATACCATGTCGCTTCACATTATTATTTTAGCTTAGTATGTTTAACTGAAGAACATTAAACAGTTGTCAAATGGAGATGTATCTTTGAGACTATCTTCCTTTTCCAAGGATCCCGGTTACAATAATACTATGGTAAGGAGATGAAGAGTTTTCTCCCAGATCAGATCTTTTACTTGACTCGACCTTGTGAACAACGCCTACCGGTTGATGTTCTCTGGTCAACCACCATGATTAGTGTTCTGGTAATGGTTTCATGCGAGATATTGCAGACATAGTTTTTTCAATGATTTCCGGAAAATGAATTAAAGTATGCTTTCAATTGCGCATTTCATCTCACCTCATGGGTTTGGTCATGCTGCACGGGCGTGTGCTGTAATTGCCGCTATTCATGAGATTAATCCCTCGATAAGATTTGAAATATTTACAACAATTCCTCAATGGTTTTTTGAACAATCGATTCCTGGGGTCTTCACATACCACCGTTTATTGACGGACATAGGTATGGTTCAGGAGACACCTCTACGTGAAGATTTACCGGAAACTCTTCGCAAGCTTAATAACTTTCTTCCTTATGATCCGTCTCAGATTCAGAGTTTGTCAGAAAAGATAAACAGATTAAAATGCAGCTTGATCATATGTGATATCTCTCCAATGGGGATCGCGGTTGCACAGAAAGCCGGTATCCCTTCAGTATTGATTGAAAACTTCACTTGGGACTGGGTATATGGAAATTATGTAAGTGCAAATTTTCCTGCTGAAGAATTAATTGATTATCTACGAGAGATATACCGTCATGTGGATTACCACATTCAGACAGAACCTGTCTGTTTTTATCAAAATGTTGATCTCTGTACGGTACCTATCAGTCGAATGGTAAGGGATACTTCTCAACAAATCAGACAAAGGCTGGGCATGCCTGGTGGGGCGAAGGTCGTGTTGGTTACAATGGGGGGGATACCGGAAAAATATACGTTCTTAGAACACCTGACATTCCGGACTGATATTTATTTTATTATTCCAGATGGTACCCAGACAGTGCAGCTTGTTGACAATCTAGTATTATTGCCTCGCCGTTCTGATTTTTTCCATCCTGACCTTGTCAATGCTTGCGATGCGGTAATAGGAAAACTCGGCTATAGCACTCTTGCTGAGATTTATCACTCCGGAGTTCCTTACGGATATATTCCACGTTCTACTTTTAAAGAGTCTGAGATACTTGAAGCGTTCGTAAAAAGTCAGATGAGCGGTAGTGCTATTTCCGAGTCACAATTTCAAGATGGTGGTTGGTTATCTTCTCTTCCGGAAATTCTGGCATTGCCGGGAACAAAACGAAACAATTCAAATGGGGCGGTAGAAGTATCGCAGTTCATTTGTAAAGTGCTGGGCATTAAGCCTTAGACACCTGTTTTACTATTATTTTGCTCTTGCAGATATTATGCGTTCTTTTCCCTGTAGGTCTTTGATTACCTCTATTTCATCGTAATACAGTTCGTTTTGCATAAGCTTTATAACGGTATTTGCCTGGGTTTCTCCAATTTCGACAATCAGATAACCGCCAGGTCTCAACCAATCAGTGGCGCCCATAATTATTCGTCGGTAGAAACAAAATCCATCCTTACCACCAACCAGCGCTTCCCACGGTTCGTGTTCTCTTACTTCCGGTTCCAAACTGTTCCATTCAGATTCGCTTATGTAAGGAGGATTTGAAACAATAAAATCAACCTGTTTTTTTTGAATATTGCCAACGAATATATTATAAAAATCTCCATTCAGGAGATGGACTTTATCAATAACCTTATGCCTTTGAACATTTGTTTGTGCGAGTGTTAATGCATCCTGTGAGATGTCATTTGTATATATCTCTGCATTGCTCAGGAATTTAGCCAGGGATACGGCAATATTGCCTGAACCTGTTCCTATGTCCATGACGATTATGCGCTTGTCTGAGAATTTATCATCTTCCGCTCTCTTGAGTACCGTTTCTACAAGTATCTCTGTTTCAGGCCTTGGTATTAAAACACGTTCGTCTACAACAAAGTCAAGTGACATGAACTCTGCGCGACGGGTAATATATTGCAGGGGGACATGGGCTGCTCTTTTGTATATTAATTCTTTGTACTTGCATATGTCGGTAGCATCTATAACATTGTTCGGATTTGTATAGAGCCTGGATCTGTCACACGACAATACATATGCCAAAAGTGTATCGGCATCTATTTCAGGAAATTCAATTTCAGATCTCTTTAATATTGTAATTGCCCATTTTATACTATTACGAATTGTGTTTCCGTCTTGTGCATGAGTCATGATTGTGAATAAAGGCGAGAAGGTATGCTGAGCCTGGTAATGGATTTTGGGGTTATGATGTCAGTGGAGAATACAATTAAAGAGTTTCGGCCAATTCCTTTATTTTTTCCTGTTTTCCATATTCTGTCATGGCATCAATCAAAGCGTCTATTTCTCCAAGCATTATTTTTTCCAGATTGTATATATTGAGATTTATCCTGTGGTCAGTTACCCTGTTTTGTGGAAAGTTATATGTGCGGATTTTTTCGCTTCTGTCACCGGAACCGATCTGAGTACGCCGTGTCTTATCACGTTTATTTTTGGTCTCTTCCTGATAAAAAGTGTAGAGACGGCTCCGAAGCACACGCATTGCTTTTGCACGGTTTCTGTGTTGGGATTTTTCATCCATGCACTTGACGACCAAACCGGTAGGCAAGTGGACAATCCTGATGGCAGAGCTGGTTTTGTTGACTTTCTGTCCCCCCGGTCCGGATGATCGAAATGTGTCAACGGTGATCTCTTTTGGGTCAATTTTGACATCAACATCTTCTACTTCCGGTAGAACAGCTACTGTCGCAGCAGAGGTATGAATCCTTCCACTCGTTTCTGTGGAAGGAACCCTCTGCACTCTGTGGGTTCCACTTTCAAAGCACAGTTTGCTATAAACTGACTGTCCTTCAATGGAAAAGGTCACTTCTTTAAAACCTCCAATTTCCGTAAGGCTGGAGTCCATCATTTCAATTTTCCATTTTTGCTTTTCTGCATATCTTGAGTACATCCTGAAAAGATCTGCGGCGAATAGTGCCGCTTCATCGCCACCTGTTCCCGCACGAATTTCCATTATCGCACTCTTAGTGGCATCACCACTTTCAGTAAAGAAGCACCCTTTTACCTCTTCAAAAAGCTCAATTTCTTTCTCTTCCAGGCTACCCAGTTCATCCCTGGCCATTTCGTATAAGTCTTTATCGCCGCTGTTCTCGGAGATGATCGTACTCGCTTCTTCTTTTTGCTTAAGTGTTTCGTCCAGTTGGAGATATTTGGCTACGAATTTTGATAGTCTACCGTGTTCTTTAACATAAGTGGTATATCTGGCATTGTCCGCAATGATCTCCGGATCTGCTAGATGCTTTTCCAGTTCATTATTGCGCTCAAACATCTCCTTCAGCTTCCTTAACAGTTTTTCGTTAATCTGCACTACCGGTCTCCGGGTTTGCTTCTACGGCAACGGCACTCTGTTCTTTCTCGCCAGGGCCACCTTTAGTTGAACTTTCAGTCCATTTGAATTTCTGTTTAAACCTTTCAACCCTTCCGGCGCTATCTACAAATTTCTGCTTTCCAGTATAAAAAGGATGGCACTTAGAACATACTTCGACATGGATTTTACTTGCTGTTGATCGTGTTACAAAGGTTTCCCCACAACCGCATGTAACAGTTGTTTCTACCATTTTTGGATGAATTCCTTCTTTCATTAGTACTTGTCTCCATTAATTTAAAATAACTCTAAAATTTAAAAACACTAATATTGTTTTAATTATTCTATAAGTGTTTATCCACTGTGAATTTAACAAACCCTACATACTACCAGAGAATATGAATTGTTGCAATGAAAAACAATAGATATTAAAGATTGTGCTGTAAACTATTTCCTGGGTTAAGACCAAATAATTTAATATATATTTCTTTATTCCAATATGAATATTTATTTACAGTAGCATCCGGTTAGTTTTTTGCGTGTACCGTTTTTTATACCCGAACTGTTGGAAGAGACGTAGGGCGAGGCTTTAGCCTTGCGATTAATGTACAAAAGCAAACCTAAAGGATTGCCCTACGTGTTACGTGCAAAAAACTAACCGGACGCTACTGATTTATGTCATTATTCAAGCTGATTTCGCAATTCATTTAACGATGGAATCCATTATGGACGTGTTTGTACAGGGCCAATTTGTATTTGACACTATGGCTTTAAACTGATATTCTCACAGCACTTATTAAGAAACGAGGGACTAGAGATAGACCTTGCCTAAGTTGTTTTGTCTGTCATTGGATTTTTAAATAATATTGGAGTTAATATTGTCTGATAAAACTGAGCGTACATCGCGTAATCTGGTACAGATCTTATCAAATATCGGTAGCCCAAATATCCTGTTAGTAGGAGATTTCATGCTAGATAAATATGTATGGGGTGAAGTCACACGTATATCACAGGAGGCGCCAATTCCCGTGCTGAACGCAACCTCTGAGGAGATAAGACCGGGTGGAGCGGGAAGTGTTGCAAATAACCTTGCACACCTCGGGGCTAATGTCTGTTGTTGTGGTGTAATAGGTAGAGATAGTGAGGGTGAGCGTCTATTGGAAAATTTAGACAGTATTGGGGTAGAGACGGACGGGATTATACAAGTTTCAGACAGGCCAACAACGGTAAAGGTAAGAATGATGGGGCATCTTCAATCAGCGGGAAAAGGAATTCAACAGCTTTTAAGAATTGATTATGAAAAGACAGATGATATTGAAGAGAAAACAGAGAATGAAATTATTAATAAAATTGAAATCAAGATACAACATGTTGATATAATACTGTTATCCGATATGAATAAGGGCGTATTGTCCAAACGGCTTCTGGAAATGGTTATTAAATTGGGCAAAGACCACAAAATACCGGTTATAGTAGACCCGAGACTTTCAAATGACTACACGATTTATAAGGGGGCAACTGCTATTACTCCTAACCGGTACGAAACAAAACTATCAACTGGGATTAAAATAACTGACATTGACAGCATGAAGTCTGCGGGAAAGAAATTGTCGGAAGAGTCTTCCTTTGAGTACGTTATTATTACGGCTGATAAGGATGGCATGTTTTTGTACAGAAATGATGAATCATGTGACTTAATTCCTACAGTGCCTAAAGATGTATATGATGTCAGTGGTGCGGGTGATATGGTTTTGAGTGTTTTTGGTTTTGTGGTGGGAAGTAAAAATAGTTTTCAAGATGCGGCAATGATTGCAAATATTGCCGCTGGGATTGAGGTTGGTAAGATAGGTGCCGTGCCAGTTAGTAAGAGTGAGATACTGAGTGAGCTCATGGGCGGATCAAATCCCCTTTATTCAAAGATTAAGATTTTGAATGAGTTGGAAGAAACACTTAATAAGCATAGAGAAAATAACGAGAGAATTGTGTTTACTAACGGATGCTTTGACATACTTCATATAGGTCATATAGAATATCTTAAGTTTTCCAGACAACAGGGTGACATATTGGTAATTGGTTTGAATACTGACAGGTCAGTAAGGGAACAAAAGGGAGATAAAAGGCCTTTCGTTTCAGAAGAGGAGAGAGCAAGGTTAATTTCTGCGCTGGAGGATGTAAGTTATGTTGTTCTTTTTGATGAATTAACACCTGAAAATCTTATAAGAAGGATAAAGCCTGACGTTCTTGTAAAAGGGGAAGACTGGAAGGAAAAAGGAGTGGTTGGTCGCGGTTTTGTAGAATCTTATGGTGGTAAAGTGATTTTGGCACCTTTTGTGAAGAACGTTTCAACAACTGACATTGTTACAAGGATTTTAGAACGGAACAGTAGAGTCCCTGAGAGGTAATATTTAGAGATTATGCCTTAACTTGATTATATATGAATTTCCTTTTTAAGTCTTTAGCTTAAAATCTGTTATAACAAAAACAAAAAACCGTATCCTCACGCAAAGCCGCAAAGATCGCAAAGGATAAAACTGCCGAGAAAATATACGAATATTTATGAGCCATGACTCACTTTTT
>JAIQZR010000165.1 GCA_021777035.1 Candidatus Scalindua sp.
ATATTTAGATCTTCCACGCTTCCTACCTTCCACACCTGCCGTGTCCAACCTGCCTCTTATTATGTGATATTTAACACCCGGAAGATCACGTACCCTTCCACCTCTTAATAATACTATTGAGTGTTCTTGCAAATTATGCCCCTCTCCAGGAATATACGCAGTAACTTCCTTCCCGTTAGTCAGTCTTACTCTCGCCACTTTTCTCAAAGCGGAGTTCGGTTTTTTTGGTGTCCGTGTCATAACCTGAAGACAAACACCCTTTTTTTGTGGACATCTTTCCAAATCAAGACTTTTGCTTTTACTTTTTATTTTTTTTCTACCTTTTCTTACAAGCTGATTTATAGTCGGCATCTATTATTCCTCAATCTCAATTAGACAATGTTGATAACAACTCATCCTTTTCTTCTATTTTGTCACTTGTTGTCTCTATCACCTTTTTCTTGATAAGCATTTGATGATATGGTTTATACCCTGTGCCAGTTGGCACCAAATGCCCAAGGATTACGTTTTCCTTCAGACCAACAAGCTTATCCCTGCTTCCTTCCAATGCTGCTTTCGTCAGTACCTTTGTTGTTTCCTGGAATGATGCAGCTGAAATAAAACTTTCTGACTGAACAGAAGCTTTAGTAATTCCTAGCAATAACGGCTCTGCAGCGGCAGGTCTACCACCTTTTTGTATTACCTCTAGGTTAGTCTCTTTAAACCTAAATTTATCTAGAACCGTACCCGGCAACAAAGCCGTATCATTAGGCTCGGTTACCTCCACCTTCCTCAACATCTGCGCAATAATTATTTCAACATGCTTGTCATCAATTGGCACATTCTGTGAGCGGTAAACATTCTGCACTTCCTTTAATGTATAATGTTGCAACTCCTCTTCACCACAAATTCTTAAGATATCTTGAAGAACAAGGGGGCCTTCTACTAACGCATCTCCCGCTTTTACACGATCCCCCCTGTGCACCCTCAAGTGCTTACCACGAGGAACAAGGTGTTCTACTTCCATCCCGGAGTCACCCTTGACAATTATTGTTCTTTTGCCTCTCTTCTTTTCTCCGAGTTCTATCGTACCATCGATTTCACTCATCACGGCAGGATCTTTCGGCCTCCTTGCTTCAAAAATCTCTGACACACGTGGCAATCCGCCAGTTATGTCCTCTGTCCTAGCAATCTCTCTTGGAGTCTTCGCCAGAAGCGTACCGGCCATGACCTTTGCATTCTCTTCTACTTCTATATGCGCCTTCTCAGGTATTGGATATAGTCCCTGAATTTTTCCCGCACTGTCTTCAATTATTATTTGAGGATGAAGATCTCCTTTATGCTCTACAATCACTTTTCTTTTAATACGCGTTACAGAATCATATTCCTTCCGCATTGTTTTATTTTCTATTATGTCTTCAAAACGAGCCTTACCCGCCATCTCTGCAAGAATTGGAGTCATATGTGGATCCCACTTAACAATTGCTCTGTTAACTGCGATCTTTTCATTATCTTTTACCAAAACCGAGGCACCAAGCGGTACAACATGCTTTTCGATCTGGCGGCCTTTTTCGTTAACAATATAAATCTCTCCATTACCACTAAGCGTAATATTTTCTCCGTCTGGATTTTCCACCACATTCAGGCTATCACTGTAGTTAACCCTGCCCGCTCTTCTCACCCTTATTTCCGACTCTTCGATTGATCGCGTTGCAGTTCCACCGATGTGGAACGTTTTCATAGTCAACTGCGTACCAGGCTCTCCTATTGACTCAGCCGCAATTATCCCTGCAGCAGTACCCTCTTCTATCATCTTGCCCTTAGAAAGATCCATGCCAAAGCACTTTACACATAAGCCTTGTGCTAGTTCACACGTTAATGGAGAGCGCACACGAATTTTTTCATATCCCAATGCTTCAATCTTTTTGGCCTTCTCCTCAGTAATAAGCTCATTTTCCCTGACAATCTCTTCGTCTTTAATCAAATCAACAATATTATTTAATGAAACCCTTCCAGTTATAATCCTGTGAAGAGGAACCTCTACTCGATCACCTCTATATACCGCACTCTTGCTAATCCCATTAACTGTTCCACAGTCGGGAGATGTTATAATTACATTTTGTGCAACATCTGCAAGTTTTCTGGTTAAATATCCGGAATCTGCTGTTTTTAAGGCCGTATCAGCCAAACCTTTCCTTGCACCATGCGTCGAACTAAAATACTCTAACACGCTTAGCCCTTCACGAAAGTTAGCTTTAATCGGAGTCTCTATTATTTTACCTGACGGCTTTGCCATTAAGCCCCTCATACCAGCAAGCTGTCTTAACTGTTGAGTGCTGCCCCTTGCACCAGATGCAGACATCAAATATACAGGATTAACATATGACTTCCCATCTCTTATATCATTTTTAAGCTCATCAAGCATCTCTTCTGCCACCATTTCTCCGGCATACGTCCAAGTATCAATAACTTGATTATATCTTTCACCCTCCGTAATGATACCTCTACGGTATAATTTTTGAGTTTTTTCTACCTCTTTCTGAGTCTTCTCCAATATCTGTGCCTTCTTCTTAGGCATTTTTAAATCCATTATTGAGAGAGAGAGACCGGCTTTCGTGCACTCTTTAAATCCAATCTCTTTTACTTTGTCTAATAAATCAATAGTTGCTTCTTTTCCAAGTATTTTATAACAATCCTGAATAACACTTTTTATAGCCTGGTGATCAAGGGGATAGTTGTAAAATGGTAATTCATGAGGCAAAGTTTCGTTAAATACAACTCGGCCTACAGTAGTAACGCAAAGCCCCTTCTCAACCGGCTCTCCAGCACTATTCTTTACAATCTTACCAACGCTTAATCTGAGCCTTATTTGAGTATGAACCTTAACCTTATTAAGTGCATATGCCATCAAAACTTCATCATAACCGATGAAGCTTTTCAGCTTTTCTGCACTTTTTTTTACATCTATCATCGTGGTCAAGTAATATATGCCAAGAACAATATCCTGTGAAGGCGTAATCACGGGCTCTCCAGACGCAGGAGAAAAAATATTGTTAGTCGACAACATCAGCGTCCTTGCCTCAATTTGCGCCTCAATAGAAAGAGGCAGGTGTACTGCCATCTGGTCACCATCAAAGTCAGCATTAAAGCCGCGACACACCAAAGGATGCAGTTTGATTGCATTTCCTTCTACGAGGATCGGCTCAAATGCCTGAATTCCCATACGATGCAATGTGGGTGCCCTATTAAGCAAAACCAGATGCTTCCTTACCACCTCGTCAAGGATATCCCAAACCTCCTCATCCTGTCTAACCAACATTTTTTTAGCACTCTTGATTGTATCTGCTAATCCGATTTCTCTTAGACGCCTAATTATAAACGGCTGAAACAGTTCCAATGCAATCTTTTTAGGAATGCCACATTGGCTTAGTTTTTGTTCGGGACCCACAACAATTACTGATCGTGCTGAATAATCTACTCTTTTACCAAGCAAATTTTCTCTAAATCGACCCTGCTTGCCCTTAATCATATCAGTCAGGGACTTTAAAGGACGACTATTGCTTCCTAAAATAGGACGCTTTCCCCTTCCGTTGTCAAACAGTGCATCCACCGCTTGCTGCAACATCCTTTTCTCATTTCGTATTATCACCTCTGGCGCATTAAGATCTATAAGTTTTTTCAATCGGTTGTTTCGATTAATTATACGCCTGTAGAGATCATTAAGATCAGAACTGGCAAAATCTCCACTTTCTAACAATACCAAAGGTCTTAAATCCGGAGGAATTACAGGTACTGCATCCATAACCATCCACTCTGGTTCGTTCCCCGAGTCCCTAAAGGCCTCAATAATTGCCAATCGTTTAATAATATCTTTTGTTCTCTGCTTAGATTTTGTTTCCGTTAGCGCTAGCCTGAGATCCTTAGACGTTTTTTCTAAGTCAAGATTCCTTAGTATTGTCCGAATCGCTTCCGCTCCCATATCAGCACTAAAACCACCTTCTCCATATTTCTCCTGTGCCTCCGCAAACTCATCCACCGACAATAATTGATATTCTTTGAGTGGCGTGGTTCCCGGATCAATAACAACATAGCCCTGGAAATAAATAATCCTTTCCAACACATTAGTTTTCATGCCCAATAATGTTCCAATTCTCGAGGGCATTGCCTTAAAAAACCATATGTGCACTATTGGTGCCGCCAACCCAATATGCCCCATTCTTTTCCTTCTTGCGCGCGAATGTGTTACTTTAACTCCACACCTGTCACAAACAATACCTTTATGTTTTATTCCTTTATATTTTCCGCAAAAGCATTCCCAATTACGCTCTGGGCCGAAGATCCTTTCACAAAACAGACCATCCTTCTCTGCACGATACGTACGATAATTTATCGTTTCAGGCTTTTTGACCTCGCCATATGATTTATTCTTAATATCATCTGTTGACGCCAGAGATATCCTAACCGAGCTATATTCGTTTATTTTTTCATATGTACTAACGGTCATAATTTTATCCTATTTCCCAATTAATGAGAGCCACTGCAAAAAACCTCAAGCTCTCGACAAACTAAAACTCCACGACAATCTAATGCGTTTATATTACTTCTTCTTTCTCCAACGTCAAGGAAAGCCCAAGCCCCTCAACCTCTTTTGAAAGTACCTCAAACGAAGCGGGAGTTCCAGCTTCCAGTGTATTTTTACCCTTAACCATAGACTCATAAATTCTTGTGCGCCCCTCTACATCGTCACTTTTTACCGTTAATAGCTCCTGTAAATTGTAAGCGGCCCCGTAAGCTTCCAATGCCCACACTTCCATTTCACCAAATCTTTGTCCACCAAATCTCGCTTTACCACCAAGAGGCTGTTGGGTTATTAAAGAATATGGCCCTGTAGCTCTTGCATGCACCTTCTCGTCAACCAGGTGATGCAGCTTCAACATGTACATATAACCTACTGCCACCTTTTGCCCAAATGGATCGCCAGTACAACCATTATACAAAGTAGCCTTACCGTCCTCCGGAAGACCAGCCTCCTTCAAAGTATCCCTCACTTCTGATTCTTTAGCTCCATCGAAAATTGGTGTAACTGCCTGGAAATTTAATTTCTTTGCCGCCCAACCCAAATGCGTCTCTAATATCTGTCCAACATTCATCCTGGAAGGAACACCCAATGGATTCAATATCATCTCAACTGGCGTTCCATCTTCCAGACATGGCATATCTTCCACTGGCAGTATTTTAGCAATAACCCCCTTGTTACCATGACGACCTGCCATTTTATCCCCAACAGACAGTCTCCTTTTCGTCGCAATAGAAATTTTTGCCACCTCTAACACGCCATTTGGCAACTCATCTCCTCTTTTTAATTGGCTGATCTTAGAATTTTTTTCTTCACGTAAAGCCTCAATTTTCCCATTATATTCATCGCAAATGCTTAACGCTCTGTCACTTTTCTTTTTAACACTACCTGAATCAAATAACTTAATATCGAACTGCCTCTCTAAATCCAGAACAAATGCGAGATCAGTTGCATCTGACACATTCAATGGTCTACCCGTCTCCAGGCTTACTAGTGGTCCATCAAAAACTTGCTCCAGCTTTTTAACCATTTTGACAAACTCTTTTGATATCAACTTATCAAATTTATCGTCCACACCTTTTGCCTCACTCTCAATTTTCTTCTTTTTATCATCTGAAAGATTGGCCCTTCGAGAAAAAAGCTGCGTATTGATCACAATACCTTCAACACCGGACGGCACCTCCAAGGAAACATTCTTAACATCCTCCCCTGCTCTACCAAAGATTGCATACAGCAGCTTCTCTTCCGGAGACAACTCACTCCTACTCTTTGGTGCAATTTTCCCCACAAGAATATCTCCCTGCTTAACACTCGTTCCAATACGGATTATACCATTTTCATCTAGATTGCTGAGTGCCTTTTCAGACACATTTGGTATGTCCCTAGTAAACTCTTCTCTTCCAAGGGTTGTTTCCCTGATCTCTATTTCAAATTCATCTCTGTGAATTGATGTATAACTGTCATTCTTAAGCAAGCTTTCACTAATTACCATGGCATCCTCAAAATTGTAGCCATCCCACGTCATAAAGGCAATCAACACATTCTTACCCAGGCTCAATTCACCATTACAAGTAGCAGCACCATCCGCAATAATCTCATCCTTTTTTACCTTTTGCCCCTCGACTACTATAGGCTTCTGGTTTAAGCATGTTCCCTCGTTTAATCCGACATATTTTCTTAAATTATATATATCATTATCGTCGATGACGATTTTTTCACCCTCTACTTTAGTAACCGTACCAGCCTTGTCCGCCCGAACAACCATACTGGAGTTCTGTGCTACAACTTTTTCCATGCCTGTAGCAATAAGAGGCGGTTCCGTACGCAATAATGGCACCGCTTGCCTTTGCATGTTTGAACCCATTAATGCCCTGTTTGCATCACTATGTTCAAGAAACGGTATAAGACTTGTAGACACACCCACCAATTGCTTTGGAGACACATCCATGTAATCAACATCCTTTGCATTTACAAGCTTAAAATCTCCACTGAAGCGCGCAAGTAGCTCAGTATTTAATGCATTATCTCCGAAACTCGCATTTGTATCAGCAGGGGCAAGAGTCTTGCCTCGTTCTTCATCAGCACGGAGATACACAACCTCATTCGTAAGTTTACCTTTTTTGATTTTCAAGTATGGCGTTATTAGGAATCCATAATCGTCTGTCGAAGCATATATACTCAACGATGCAATCAGGCCGATATTTGTACCCTCCGGTGTCTCAATAGGACATATTCGCCCATAATGCGATATATGGACATCTCTCACCTCAAAACCAGCCCTCTTTCTATTAAGTCCACCTGGCCCCAGGGCACTCAACCTTCGCTCATGTGTAAGTTGCGCAAGAGGATTAGTCTGATCCAAGACTTGAGAAAGCTCGCCACGACTGAAAAAATATTCTATTGCAGAAAATATAGTTCTAGAGTTTATGAGAATCCTTGGCGTCAACTGCTCATAGTCTTTAATATTCATTCTCTCCTGAACAGTTCTCCTGAGCTTAAGGAACCCTTTACGCAATTCCTCCCCAAATAACTCATCAATAGCCCGAAGACGCCTGTTACCGAGATGGTCTATATCATCTACACTTCCTTCATCTTTTCTAAGCGTTGTTATATATTTAATAGAGTTTATGTAATCTTCAGGCTTCAAAGTCATCTCATCGACAGACACCTCTTGTCCCAGTTTTCTATTCAACCTGAAACGCCCAACAAGACCCAGTTTGTATCTTTTAGAATCAAAAAATTTATCATGAAATAACTGCCTTGCCTTATCCAACTGTTGCGGGTTCCCAGGCCTAAACCTTGTGTAAACTTTTAACAAGGCATCTTCATGCGATTCCGTATTATCCGTTTCTAACGTGTTAAGTATCAACGGATCATCCATATTCGTAATAACTTCAATCTTCTTTAGATTTGAGTTTAATATTACACCAACCACATCTTCCGTTATTTGCCGGCCAGCCTCCAATATAATTTCACCCGTTTGAGGGTTTATCAACCGACCCACTATATATTTATCTTTAAGCTTGCTTACTGAAGCAGAATCCTTAATACCAACCGTTTCTGTTTGATAAAAAAGCCTAATAATATCTTCATCTTTTGAATATTTTTCTGACATAGCCCTCAGGAAACAAGTGGCAGGAAACTTGCCACTTTGGTCTACCCTAGTTGTTAATACCACTTTTTTGCCAACTTCTACCTCAATCCAACTGCCCCTCTCAGGAATAATCCTGCAAGAGTGCAACCTCTTTTCTGCCTGCATCTCCTCAACAAAATCAACTCCCGGTGATCTGTGAAGCTGAGTCACAATAACCCTCTCAGTACCATTTATTATAAACTCACCACCACCAATCATCACAGGAACTTCTCCCAAGTAAACCGCCTCCTCAACTGGTTCCTCCTTATTGAGCCTTAACCAGATCCTGAGAGGTTTACCGTAAATCAACTTCAATTTCCTACACTCGTCCGGAGAGTATCGGGGGCTCCCTATTTCGTATTTCAAATAATCAAGAGTAACCGTCTCGTCATAGTTTTTGATCGGAAATGTCTCTCGTAAAATAGCTTCCAATCCACGATCCTCACGCTCGCCAGGAAGCACATCCTCCTGCAAAAAAGCAGAATAAGACTTAGTCTGCGTTCTAATCAGATTGGGAAACGGCATTACATCAACTACTTTACCATAATTTCTTATTTTCATTTTTTCTACTTATTTCTACAAACTTAAGATTCTTAAAATATCTTACGCAAGTTCGACAACCGCCCCTGCGTCTTCCAAAGCCTTCTTAATTTTATCTGCTTCATCTTTTGCGACACCTTCTTTTATCGACTTAGGCGCAGCATCAACCAAAGCCTTCGCCTCTTTCAAGCCAAGTGCGGTCTCCGCGCGAACAGCCTTGATAACCTGAATTTTATTTGGCCCAACCTCCTTCAACACAACATCAAATTCAGTCTTCTCCTCTGCCGCTGCAACCCCAGCCGCCGGTGCCATGCCCGCAACTGGCATAGCCATTGCGGCAGAAGCAGAAACTCCAAACTTCTCCTCAAATGCCTTTACCAACTGAGAAGCCTCAAGCAAACTCATTCCCTCTACCAGATCTAGTACCTGGGTAATTTTTTCAGTATACTCAGCTTTCTCCATCTCTGTATCTGTATCTGTTGTCATTGTTTCCTCCTTTTACCTTTCAATCTTTTATTTACGTTAAACTTCAGCTTTTTTTTCTTTTATCGCATGCAAAACCTGACAAAGGCTATTCGCCGTAGCATTGAATACGCTTGCGATCTGAACCACAGGCGCCTGTATCGCAAAAACTATTTGCGTTAACACTACCTCTCTAGACGGTATTGATGCCAATACACTAATGTCTGCAACTGACATCAGTCCCCCATCTACCCATCCACCTACAATATCAAAACCCGATATCTCCTCAGAACATTTTTTTAACGTTTTGACCAGCTCAACAGGATCATCATCATTTGTTGCAACAACCGTTGGGGCTTCAAGCATTTGACCCAGCTCTGAAATCCCAATTTTCTCGAACGCAATGGAGGCAAGAGAATTTTTTACAACCCTAGCATTTATATTTTTCTCGCTCAGATCTCGCTTCAACACATTAGTCTGTTGAGCATCTATCCCCTTAAAGTTTACCAAAACGAGGTTCTTTTTATCCTTATAGTCGGCTACAAGCTCTTCTACAATTAATTTCTTTAGCGCTTTTGACATTGTTTATTACTTAAAAATAGTTTGACTATGCTGCCAGTGCAACTCTAACACCTGGACCCATAGAAGATGAAATTGATATTTTTTGCACAAAGACGCCCTTTGCTGCAGGCGGCCTGTTGCTAACAATATGCTTTATAAACGATCCAATATTCTCAACCAAATCTTCAGCAGGAAAAGAAACCTTACCCACTGGCACGTGGACATTCCCACCAGAATCTGTTCGATACTCTATCTTCCCTTCCTTAAACTCCCTAACGGCACTAAGAATATCATTCGTCACAGTACCCGACTTTGGAGACGGCATCTTACCCTGCGGCCCCAAAACCCTACCCAACTTACCCACTTTCCCCATCATCTCTGGCGTAGAAATCGCCACATCAAAATCTAGCCAGCCCCCCTCCACTTTTTTCAATAAATCATCACTACCTGCCTCAACAGCACCTGCCTCCCGTGCCGCCTCTATCTTATCATCACCACTAGCAAACACAACCACCCTAACTTCTTTCCCAATCCCCTTCGGCAATGAGAATGAGCCACGAACCAATTGATCCGAATGCTTTGGATCAACGCCCAGCTTCATAACAATATCAACCGTTTCATCAAATTTGGCACTTTTAAATGCCTTAACGATTGACACCGCCTCTTTTACTTCATATTCCCTTGATTCTTCAACCGCTTTACTTGATTCTATATACCGCTTACTTCTAGGCTTCATTATTTAGTTTCCTTCAAAATCAAAATATTCTAACTTTCTACCTTTATGCCCATAGAAAGAGCAGTTCCTTCAATTATTCTTCCCGCCATATCGAGCTTGCTCACATTAAGATCTGGCAATTTTATTTTTGCAATCTCCTCAATTTGCGCCTTAGTAACCTTACCAATCTTTTCCCTGTTCGGCTCCGAAGAACCCTTTGCGATACCAGCAGCTTTTTTGAGTAATACAGCAGCAGGAGGAGACTTAATAATGAACGTAAAGGACTTATCTTTGAAAAGAGAGATTTCCACAGGCAATATCATTCCCTGAGCATCTTTAGTCTTCTCATTAAACTGAGTAACAAACTGACCAATATTAACTCCGTGTTGCCCCAAAGCCGGACCAACAGGAGGCGCTGGCGTAGCTTGCCCTCCAGGAATTTGTAATTTTATTTTAGTGATAGCTTCTTTTGCCATTAAAGTTTCCTATACCAAAAAATATATGCTATAATGCCTCAACCTGCCAGTATTCTAGCTCTACAGGAGTTGGCCTACCAAATATCGTAAGCACCAATTTCAGACACCCACTAGTTGGCAGTACCTCTTCAACCACTCCTTCAAAATTCTCAAAAGGGCCTTCTTTAACCCTTACACGATCCCCATCATGAAACTCTATCTTCGCCTTCGGCTTTTCTTCTCCTCGCTCTACTTCTTTCAACAACTTTTCAACCTCACTATTCTCCATCGCGATAGGCTTGCTCTCACCACCAATAAGATCCCCCGCACCCGGCACATCACGGATCATATACCAAACGCTTTCAGGAATTTGCCCCTTCTCATCGACCTCTATTTCCGCCATTACATAGCCAGGATATATCTTTCGATCAGCAACCTTTTTCTTACCGCCTTTTATCTCAGACACTCTTTCACTAGGAACCAAAATCCTCGGCATAAGATCTTCAATCCCTTGAATTCTAATACGTTTCTCCAAATCGCCCTTGACCTTGTCCTCTTTGTTACTTTGAACACGAAGCACAAACCACTTTTTCACCATAATCCAAAACCTAAAAGGCAATACAGAATAATATTAAATTCTTATCGGAACTTATCCTAGCAGAAAAACGGTTGGCACTACCGAGCTAATCCAGAATTAATGATGTCAGAAATAGGAATGGATTCAAACAAAAAACTCAATGCTTTTCTCTTAAACCTCGAATACCAAAAACCACCCTACAATATATCTATCGCCTTCATAAAAGTCGACACCACCCAGTCAACACAAAAAATATAGACCCCCATAACAACCAAACACACAATAACAACAATTGTCGAGCCAATCAACTCGCTTCTTGCCGGCCATGAAACCTTCTGAAGCTCTGCCTGTGTTTCTATAAAGAACTCAACCGCTTTTTTAGACTTATTATCTAACCCCCTAAGCCCAACCTCAAAGCCAGTCGTAAACACACAGATAAACAGACAACACAAAACAAAAAGAGCACATGCGCCTACTCCCCCCCAAGTCATGCGAATACCCAACAAAGGCACCCTCGCACCAGCATAGAACTCCGGAAGATCTATCAAGGCCCCATACAAAGAGTAAGCCGCAAATATCGCAGCAAGCCCAAAGAGACCTGCCACCGCACCCCTTGCATATACGCCAACACCTTTTCTATAAATCTGAAATGTCATAGTCGTGACTTACCTTAAAAATATTCTGGCAGGTCTGGAGGGATTCGAACCCCCAACACCCGGATTTGGAATCCGGTGCTCTAGCCGATTAGAGCTACAGACCTTTCTCTTTCTATTTTTTTTGTTCTTTGTGTGGCGTATGCGACCTGCAAAATTTACAGAATTTTTTTAATTCCAAGCGTTCTACCTGCTTCACCTTCTTACTTGTTCTATAATTCCTGCTGCTACACTCTGTACACGCTAAAGTTATATAGTTCGCCATTACACCTTATTTCAATTATTCTATTATTCAATTATTTTAGTAACAACACCGGCGCCCACAGTTTTCCCACCTTCTCTTATGGCAAACCGCAATTCCTTATCCATCGCTATCGGCGTTATCAACTCTATCTGCAGGTTAGCATTATCTCCCGGCAT
>JAIQZR010000166.1 GCA_021777035.1 Candidatus Scalindua sp.
ATCTGTAGTCAAAGGGAAGCTTGCCCGTAAGAAGGCATTAAAAGAACTGCGTGGTAAATTAATTGAAGAGTATTGTACAGATGCGGACGAAGCAGATAAAGAGGGTAAGGTTAAGGAGGTTTTTGGACTGCTTGTAGAACACGCAGTGCAGGAACAAATTATTAATGACAAAAAGAGACTTGACGGCAGAGGTCTCACTGATATAAGGCCAATTACGGGTAAGGTTAGTTTCCTGCCGCGAACTCATGGCTCTGCTCTATTTACCAGGGGAGAAACGCAGGCACTCGTAGTCGCCACACTGGGAACGTCAATGGACGAGCAGCGTGTAGATGGCCTGGTAGACGGATACACAAAAAAGTTTATGCTGGATTATAATTTTCCGCCTTTTTGTGTTGGTGAAGCTAAGCCAATTCGCGGGCCTGGCAGACGAGAAATTGGCCATGGTACTTTAGCAGAAAAGGCCCTGGAGCCTATGATACCTGCTTACGAGGATTTCCCTTATACGATACGAATAGTATCTGACATTCTCGAGTCTAATGGCTCTTCTTCAATGGCTAGCGTTTGTGGCGGTACGCTTTGCATGATGGATGCTGGGGTTCCAATGAAACGGCCGGTTGCAGGTATCGCAATGGGAATGATAAAAGAGGGTGAAGAAATTCGAATACTATCCGATATTTTGGGCGATGAGGATCATTTGGGGGCCATGGATTTTAAAGTTGCCGGAACAGAGGTTGGAATTACTGCCCTTCAGATGGATTTGAAGATAACGGGTATAAGTGAGCAGATTATGAGAGATGCGCTTGCCCAGGCAAAGGAAGGCAGGATGCATATACTGAAGGAAATGTCAGCTGCCATTGAGGGGCCTCGTAGCGAGATTTCGATACATGCACCGAAGCTTGTTAAAATTAAAATAAATCCGGACAAGATCGGGTTGGTTATAGGCCCTGGCGGTAAGAATATTAAAAAAATACAAGAAGAATCATCGTCACGAGTGGAGATAGATGACGACGGAACTATAGTAATTTCTGCAGCAACTCTTGAATCGGTAGAACTTGCTAAGACCTATATTAGGGGACTTACAGATGATGCTGAGGTAGGAAAGATATACAATGGAAAAATTGTTTCCGTTAAAGAGTATGGCGTGTTTGTTGAGATAATGCCAGGCAAAGAGGGCTTAGTACACATCTCTGAGCTTTCTAATGATTATATTGAGAAAGTGGAAGATGTGGTAAAAATGGGTGACGAAGTCAAAGTAAAACTGATAGGCATAGATGATCAAAAGAGATTGAAGCTAAGCAGAAAAGCCGCTCTTAAAGACGAAAGCACTACTTAAGCTAGCACATAAATAGTTGAATAATATTCAGACTTGTTTCTGTTATTAAATCATTGGGTATTTTCTTGGAAGAAATGTAAGAAAGAAAATTAAAGAGTTTTTCTTCGCAGGTCATTATTTTATATGTTTGTTAAAAAACGTACTACGTATAATAGGGAGGTAAAATGACAAAGAAGGGTACTGTAAAGTGGTTTGATGTGAAAAAAGGATTTGGGTTTATTCAACAAGAAGATGGAAGCGATATATTTGTCCACTACTCGAATATCTCCGGAAGTGGCTTAAAAGTATTAGAAGATGGAGAATGTGTGGAATTTGAAGTTGTTGATGGTAATAAAGGGTTACAAGCTCAAAATGTTATGAAAGCTGAAGAAGCAAAGGCGTAAACCTTTTTTTTTATAAATCGAAGCCAGGAAAGTAAATAAATACACGCTTTCCTGGCTTATTTTTTTGAGTATATACTAAAGGTTCAGAAGGTATGTCGAAGAGTAATTTTGATTCCAGTGAATTAAATTATCTTAATACATTAGCTGCCGGCTTAGTACACGAAATAAAAAACCCCTTAAACGCTATAAGCATAAACTTGCAACTGCTGAACGAAGACGTACAAGATTTGGACTTAGAGGAAGACACAAAAATATCAAGCAGGATCCAGCTGTTACAGAAGGAAGTCCGTAGGTTGGATAATATTCTTAGCGATTTTTTAAGATTTGCCAAAAGGCCAATACTTCATTTTGAGGAATGTGATATTAATGGAGTTATAGAAAGTGTGCTCGATTTTATTGGCCCTGAAGCTATGCAAAATTCCATCAGAATACTGAAAAGCTTTGATACAAAGTTACCGAAATGTAAATTGGACAGTAATGTAATAAAGCAAGCCTTGCTGAACATAATCCTTAACGCCCAACAAGCGATGCCGAGTGGCGGAGAACTCATAGTAAGAACTTATCAAAATGGCGATAATGTTCTTATCGATATTACAGATACCGGTGTTGGTATTCAAAAAAACAAAATTGACAAAATATTTCAAGTATACTATTCAACAAAAAAAACCGGAAGCGGCCTTGGGCTACCTACTGTTAAAAGAATTATAGAAGAAAATAAAGGGACAATAGACATACGCAGTGAAGATGGCAAAGGGAGTAGTTTTCTAATAAAACTGCCTGTTAATAGCAAATCTAAAGAAAAGTAAGATTGTAATGAATGCAAATATTTTAATAATAGACGATGAAAAAGAGCAGGCTGATGCTATAGCAGAAAGCTTGAGAAAAGTTGGTTATACATGTTCAACCGCTGTGAGCGGTAATAATGTACTTGATATAATCAGAAGAGACGAAATCGATGTGGTGGTTACGGATCTGGTTATGCAAGAGATAGACGGGATGAGAATTTTAAGGGAAACAAAGGAGAACTCACCGGAAACAGAAGTTATTTTAATAACTGGTCATGGAAGTGTTGAAACCTCAGTTACTGCAATGCAAAAGGGAGCAGCAACATATCTTTTAAAACCGATAAACATAAACCACTTAAGGGCCGTAGTAGATAAAGTTGTTGAGAAACAAAACATCGTAAGAAGTAATATAGAATTGCATAAACAACTTGAAGAGAAATTTGGTTTTGACGGTATTATTGGTAATAGCCAGCAAATGCATAGAATATTTAATATATTAAAACAGATCGCGTCAACCACTGCTACAGTTTTAATCGTGGGTGAAAGTGGTACCGGTAAAGAGTTAATAGCCAGGGCAATCCATTATAACGGACCGCGTAAAAACAATCCTTATGTCGTGTTAAACTCCGCTGCAATTTCAGAATCTCTTCTTGAAAGTGAGCTGTTTGGGCACGAGAAAGGAGCATTTACAGGGGCTTTACATCAGAGGAAGGGGAAATTTGAATATGCAAGCAATGGCTCTTTGTTTCTCGATGAAGTTGGTGACATGCCCCTGACAACACAAGCAAAACTTTTAAGATTAATAGAAGATGGAAGGATTGTACGTATTGGTAGTAATGAATCGGTAAAGATAGACGTAAGGATTATAGCGGCTACCAATAAGGATTTGGGAGAGTTGGTAAAAGAGGGTAAATTCAGAGAAGATTTGTATTTTAGATTTAATGTTATATGCCTGAGGCTACCACCTTTAAGAGAGCGGCAGGAGGATATTTTCTTGTTGATGGATTCTTTTATTAAGGAGTTTTCTAAAAAAAATGACAAGAACATTAGAGATATAAGTTCGGAAGCCAGGAAAATTCTTTTTCGGTATAATTGGCCGGGAAATGTAAGAGAACTTAGAAATTGCATTGAAAGTATGATTGTTTTTAATCAGAGTGGGGTTCTTGATATAGATGATATACCAGAGCATATTTATAAGAGCAACAGGACGGCTTTAACGGGACCGGTCTTTCCAGTAGGAATAACATTAGATGAAATGGAGAAAGAACTGATGAAAAACACACTGGCTTATGTGGGTGGAAATAGAGGAGAAACGGCAAAGATATTGGGAATCGGTGAGAGAACACTTTATAGAAAACTCGAAAAATACGGTTTAAAATAATATAAAGTGTTTAGCGTGGCCCCTCCTTTATGCTGACGTTGTAACAAAGTATTCTATAGCATTTTTTGAATTCTTGCTATATTGTCTCAGCCTGGAGTTTCCGCCCCTAACATAACACGCAAACCACACTTCTACATTCAAAAAATGCATACTGTATGCATATGGAGAAACTTGACAATCTAATTTCTTTATGTTAGTTTTGACAGCAGTTTGGCCTTATTATTTTGTAGTATAAAATACAAGTAAATGTCTATGCGATATCAAGTAACGGTGAGATACGGTATTTTAAGAAATGTCGAAAATGCTTTTACTCAGGATGCCGATTTAAGAAAAGGTGATAGAGTTGTTATTCGATCTACTCGGGGCGTGGAATTTGGTGTAGCGATTTCACCGTCGTTGGAATTGAATATCGAAACCGATATTTCAGAAATGGGTGAGGTATTGCACAAAATAACGGAAGAGGAAGAGAAAAATCAGGAAGAAATTGAAAAACAAAAAATTCCTTCAGAGTATAGTTTTTGTCAGGAAAAGATAAAAGAACATAATCTTCCAATGAAACTTGCCAGTGTAGAGCATCTCTTGGGAAGTAAGAAAATAATATTTTACTTCTTAGCTAAAGGACGAGTTGACTTCAGAGAATTGGTTAAGGATTTGGCGAAGAAGTATAAATCCAGGATTGAGATGAAACAAATCGGTGTTCGGGATGAAGCCAAGTTATTAGCCGAATATCAACACTGTGGTAGAGAGCTTTGTTGCAGGACATTTTTGAAGAACCTTGAACCGGTTACCATGAAAATGGCTAAAAACCAGAAAGCGACGCTCGACCCGTCTAAGATTTCTGGTAGATGTGGCAGATTAATGTGCTGCCTAAGGTATGAAGATGATGCATACGAAGAAATGAAACACAAACTCCCAAAAAAAGGCTCGTTGATAGCGACTACCAAAGGTGTTGGCGAAGTGGTAGATTATGATATACTTCAACAAAAGATTACTATGGAGTCAAAAGATAAAAAATTGATTGTTATAAATAAAAATGAAATTTTAGAGCAAATAAGAGGAGCGCGAACCGGTACCGGAAAAGGATGTGGATCTGAAACAGGCTCTGGTTGCGAAAAGCATAGTGGATAAAAAAAAATTTTATATAACCACGCCAATTTATTATGTAAATGATGTTCCTCATATAGGGCATTCATACACTACTATAGCTGCTGATACTTTAGCAAGATATAAAAGGATGAGAGGCTACGAAGTCTTCTTCTTAACAGGAACCGATGAACACGGCCAGAAGATAGAAAAAGCTGCCAAACTTAATAATGAAAGTCCCATTGAGTTGGCAGACAGGATGGTAGACAAGTTCAAGAATTTGTGGAAAGTGCTGAATATCACTAATGATGACTTTGTTAGAACAACAGAGAGTCGCCATGTCAAACAAGTACAAAATGCATTTACGAAAATGTATGAAAATGGGGATATTTATTTGGGAGAATATGAAGGTTGGTATTGTATTCCATGTGAAAGCTTCTGGACGTCAACACAGTTGTCGTTAAACAACTGCCCGGAATGTGGACGCTCTGTTGAAAAAATAAGAGAAAAAAATTATTTCTTTAGACTGTCAAAATACCAAGACTTACTTATGACTTTTTTTGATAAACACCCTGATTTTATTAAACCGGAGTCACGAAGAAATGAATTGCTCAGAAGAATAGCTGATGGTATAGATGATATTAGTGTAAGCAGAGCGGCGGTTGAATGGGGCATACATGTTCCAATGGACAGTAAGCATACAATTTATGTCTGGGTTGATGCTCTTTTTAATTATATAACTCCTTTAGGACTAGATGACCCTGCAATGTTAAAAAAATATTGGCCTGCCAATGTACATATAATAGGCAAAGAAATTCTATGGTTTCACGGTGTTATATGGCCGGCAATGTTAATGTCACTAGGAGTAGAAGTCCCTTCTCAAATATTTGCTCATGGCTGGTGGACGCTTGAAGGTAAAAAAATATCAAAATCATTAGGTAACGCAATTGACCCTATTGAAATAACGGAAACCTATGGCGTAGATACCTATAGATATTTCTTATTGAGAGAAGTGCCGTTTGGACTGGATGGCAATTTCTCTTATGAAGCTATGGTTAACAGGATTAATTGTGACTTGGGAAATGACCTCGGCAATCTTCTCCATAGAACATTAACGATGATTGAAAAATATTGTGATGGTATAGTGCCAGGCCATGAAGGCTTGGTATCAACAGAAGAAAACGAATTAATAGAGAGATCCAAGAGGCTAAACGACGAAGTTGATCATGCGATGAGTAACTTGCAATTTAGTAAGGCGCTAGAGTCGATATGGGATTTCATTGGGCTAGTTAATAAATATGTGGAGGTTTCAAAACCGTGGGTATTGGCGAGAGAATCAAGCACAAAAGAAAAGCTTAATAATGTCCTATACAACCTTGCCGAATCTATCAGAATAATTTCATTATTTATTTTGCCATTTATGCCAAACGTGGCTGCTGAGATGCACAAACAGTTGGGGTTATCTTCAGATGAAAATTCTGTTGGAAATAATTTTACATGGGGTGGAATACGTCCTGGTGCCAAGGTGTGTAAAGGAACTCCCGTATTCCCCAAGTTTGAATATTCTACAGCGGATTAGTAGACCGCAATTAGAAACAATTTACATTAAAAGGTTAAATATAAAGAAGAAATATGAGTAAAAAAAATGTACATGATACATGGAAAAAACTTCAAATGGTAGTTAACAAAGATTGCCGTTATTCAATGCAATCATATCAATTCATTTTTGCAGCACTCGATTATACTGCTTCTCAACTCGGCAAAAAATATAATAGCTCTGTAGAAGACGAACGTCACGTTACCGGACAGGAACTTACAGAGGGAATCAAACAATATGCTATGGAGAAGTTTGGCTATATGGCGAGGATTGTTTTAGAGCAGTGGGGTATAACTAAAAGTGGCGATTTTGGGGAAATAGTTTTTAACCTGGTTGGTAGTGGTTTAATGGGTAAGACAGAGACAGACTCTTTAGATGATTTTAAGGATCTTTATGATTTTTATGTAGAATTCGATGAAAAATTTAAATTTGAAACCGATTTTGATTTTTCATTTTCCTGGAAAATTTTTGAAAGTAATGGGTAAAGTAATACATTAAGTTATGCCTTTAACACAACGAAAGCCAACATTGTTGTCCTTGCCGGTCGGAACACTGCAACTTCTATAAGAACAACTTAAAATGTTCAGGTGATTTATCCACGAACCTCCACGCACTACACGATATTTTCCCTCAGTATACCATTCTTGACACCACTCCCAGATATTTCCTGACATATCGTAACAGCCATAAGGACTGACCCCTAAAAGATGTGTCCCTACATTCGTGGGAGCACCTTTCAAAGTATCTAAATCAAAAACCGCGCGGCTTTCATCTGGTTTTATATTTCCCCATGGGAACTCCCTTCCATCTGTACCTCTGGAAGCCTTTTCCCATTCTTTTTCTTCTGGCAGTCTTTTTCCCGCCCAGTTCACGTAAGCAGTGGCGTCATCCCAACTAACACCTACCACAGGTTGATTCGGATTGTTAAATTTTTTGTCTTTCCAGAAAGCAGGTTCAACATAATTTGTTTCTGTTATAAATTTTTTGTATTGATTATTCGTTATTGGAAATTTATCAATGTAAAATGCATCAACATTTACAGAGTTTTTTTCATTTCCCATCAGAAAAAATCCTGCGGAAACATAAACCATCGCTGAACTGTCTTTTTCATTAATGATTCCTTTTTTTTGAGTTATATTACTATTTTCTTCCATATTTATTAATGTTCTTACCTAAAACAAATTTATAGATTGAACAAACAAGTACAAATTTTTCTACAAAGAACCCAGTATGCATTCATTAATTGTGTATTGTTGTAACTTAACTCACAACAATCAAAAAATATAACGGTTTAAAATTTTCAATTGCAGTAAAACTATTAACAAAGCATCCCATTAAGATAATGCACGATAAATACACTTTGTCTCGCTTATTACTCAGCTAAATTACAATTATTAATAGCAAAGGTATTGGCATGTAAATTACAACAGATGTGATTTTTAGTCAGACAAGTACCCGCTTAATCTACAATTATTAATGTAGATTGTCAAGAACAAAGAGTGAAAAATGAAAACTATGTTATATTCCTGAATAAACATAAATGGCAATGTCTATTATGTTTACGTTTTTCCAGAATCATTATGGGATATCCTGATATGGTGCATCTCACATAAAAAGAAATCAATTAACTGACTGACTGAATAACTATTCGTACCGATTTTTTTACGTTATTTCTGATGATGACAATATCTACTTCGTCACCTACTTCATGTCTGTCCAAAATCCTGACAAGATCGGTACTTTTTTTTACCTTTGACCCGTCAACCTCGATTATTATATCGCCCATCTCTATTCGTCCATTCGGAAGGCGTTTTACTTCCCTCAACCCGGCTTCTTCAGCGGAACCTCCTTTAAAGACTTCAAGTATCCCAACACCTTCAATCCCTATTCTGGACATAATATGTTCCGGTATAAGCGAAACACCAAGCCCAGGACGCCCTATCTTTCCGTAATTGATAAGTTTCGTGACAACTCGATTTACCGTATCTACAGGTACAGCAAAGCCAACTCCGGAATATGTACCACTGGGACTTATAATGGCAGTGTTTACACCAATCAATCTGCCGAATGAATCCAGAAGAGGGCCACCGGAATTTCCGGGATTGATAGCCGCGTCTGTCTGAATTACATCGTGAATATATCTTTTGGTCATAGACTGAATTGTCCTTCCCAGAGCACTGATAATACCGGTAGTTAAAGAGGAATCCAATCCAAAAGGGTTTCCGATCGCCAGTACCTTTTGCCCTACCAGTAGATCGCTGGAATTTCCGATCATCAAAGGTGAGATATTCAGGTCCGTGGGATTAATCTGCAATACTGCCAGATCATGGTCGGGATCAGCTCCCACGACTGTGGCATCGTAACTTTTTCCGTTCATCAGCTTGACTTCGATTCCATCTGCCTCATAAATAACATGAAAATTTGTTACAATGTGGCCTTTATCATCCCATAGGAAACCTGAACCGGTCCCCTGGGGGATCTCCATAACATTAAATGAAAAGTAGTCTCTCTGAAACCTCTTGTTGGTTATATACGTAACAGACGGAGAAGCCCGTTCAAAGACCTCTATGTTGGCCCTTTCATTTGCGCCTAAATCTCCCACCGGTTGTGTTACCGGACGCATTCCAACTCTTGGCTTGAAATATCTTATCGGCTTTATACCAAAGAAATCTGCAACTATCCATACGATTACTATAATAATCAGAATTCTGGCCAATTTTACCATTTTTGGGTTTGTAAAAGATGTATTTTGCATAAATGTATAGTTTGGTGATTATTATTCTAACAAATTCTCTTTAGGCTATTATTTTAATGGTAAAAACGATAGACAAAACAGTTGTCTAACTCCGTTTGCATTTAACGGATAAGATAGCTTTAGTTTCTTGGAGGGAAGAGATCAATTGTAAAATGGCGTGTACTCTATGTTATCTCTTTAATCAAACAAAGCATCCACGAACTTATCCGCATCAAATTCCTGAATGTCATCCACACCTTCACCGAGACCAACATATTTTACCGGTATATCTATCTCTTTGCGCATTCCCAAAATAGCACCGCCTTTAGCAGTACCATCAAGTTTTGACAGAAATATTCCCGTAATACCAACTGCTTCTTTAAATAATTTTGCCTGCGAAATGGCATTTTGCCCAGTTGTAGCATCCAAAACCATAAGTACCTCATGCGGGGCATTCTCTATTTTCTTTGATATTACCCGTTTCATCTTTGACAACTCATTCATTAGATTTTCATGAGTGTGCAAACGACCTGCAGTATCAACGATCAAAACATCTATCCCCCTGCTTAAGCTTGCCTCTAGCGCATCGAACGCAACTGCAGCAGGATCAGCACCGGACTGATGCTTCACAATATCAGCACCAATTCTTTTGCTCCATATATCAAGTTGCTCTGTCGCAGCAGCACGAAAGGTATCACCGGCTGCCAACATCACCTTCTTACCCTGTTTTATAAATAAATTGGCCAACTTTGCAATCGACGTTGTCTTGCCAACTCCATTGACACCTGCAACCATAATCACAGTTGGAGGAGCAGGTGCAATCTGTAATGCATAATTTCCATCCTTGAGGCTTTGTTTGAGATCCTTTTTCAAGAAATCGTAAATACCAGTTGTGTCCTCAACTTCCTTAGATTTCCAGGCATCTCTAATATCCTGTATTATCTTAGTTACCAGACTAACCCCCATGTCTGACTCAAGTAATACAACTTCTAACTCTTCCAGTACGCCTTCGTCAATTTTTCTCTTGAACGAGAGTAGATCCTTGAACTTAGAAGCTAGTTTACTGCGTGTTTTTGTAAGACTATTTTTCAGTTTTTGAAACGGAGACCAAGATTTGCTTTTTACATCTTCTGCAGTTGTTGTTCCTGACTTTTTTTTTGAAAACCAACCCATAATTCTATTTAATAGACGTCATTTAAATTCGGCAACAATGGTACACGTTATACAACAAAAGGCAAACATCCTAAACCGCTCTCACTCAACTTAAAGCAGCAACCAGATTGTCGCGTCTTTCCTTAATCTTGTCAACCAGGTCGTCACTTATCCTTATATTCCCTAGTGCTATATCTGGCTTTCTGTTACCATGACAGTCCGAGCCACCGGTAACAACAAGATCATACTTTTTTGCAATCCGCATATATTTTTTCACTACTTCCGGTTGATGCGTCGGATAATAAACCTCTATCCCTTGCAGGCCGTATTCCACCATTTTTGGTATCAGCGTATCTCTCTTATTAACACCTGGATGTGCAAGTACAGGAACGCCATCAGAAGAGATTATAAGCGCTATAGCATCTTTTAATGTTAGCGCTTCCTTGGGCACATAAGCCGGCCCATTATCAGAAAGATATTTTTGAAAACTTTCTCTAATACCGCTACAGTAACCTTTACTACATAAGACATCAGCTATGTGCATCCGCCCTGGTGACCCATCTTTAGAAACATCAAAAACTTCTTGATGTTCTATATTCACACCCAAAGCCCTGAGTTTTTTTGTTATTTTCTTAATTCGTTCCACTCTTTCAGAACGTAACTCAGCTAATTTCTCTAAAAGAGCACTGTTCTTTATATCAATAAAATAACCTAAAAGATGAATATCTATCGAACTGTAATTAGAAGACAGCTCTATCGCAGGAATAATATCTACTTCCTCCATGTTTCCAACGATTTGAGCAATTTCGATAGCATCCACAGTATCATGATCTGTTATTGCAATTGTACGTAGGTTTAGTTTTGACGCTTCCATAACAACTTGTTCAGGAGACATGGTTCCGTCTGAAAAATCTGTATGAATATGCAAATCAGCTCCGGCTCTTTCTTCTTTTTCTAAGGCATCTATACCTTTTACACTTGTTGTAACTTTTTGTACACTTTTAGCATTTTTCATATTAAGTGAATATATTTTATCCAATATACCATTTACGAATATACCTGATTTTTCAGTACTATATTTTTTCGCTAAATCAATCGCCTCATTGATCGATACTTTCGGAGGAATGTCATCCATATAAAAAAGTTCATAACAGGCCAACCGCAGAATATTCTTGTCCACAACTGGCATTCTTTGCAATTCCCAATTCGCAGAAACATCAATTATCTTTTTATCTATTATTTCTATTTCCTGAATACACCCTGTTAGTAGTTTTATGGCAAAATCACTTACTTCTGCGTCTTTACCCTGCTCAATGCAGAAAGCATCTACCTCATCCATGACCTCATTACCGCGAATCTCTAATTGATAAAGAACCTGTAATACAATTTCTCGGGATCGCGTTCTTTTCCGCATCCATAAATCTCCATAAAAAACTATTTTATTTCATCAAATAAATTCGCCATCTCCAAGGCGGTAAGTGCAGACTCCGCACCTTTGTTACCAACCCTGGCCCCAGCTCTATCTATAGCTTGTTCCAGTGTCTCTGTCGTAATAACGCCATAAATTGTGGGTATACCTGTTTGGAGCCCTACTTCGGAGATGCCCTTCGCAGACTCACTGGATACATAATCAAAATGTGGAGTCTCACCACGTATTACCGCCCCGAGACAAATTATGCCATTGTACTTTGAATTTTTGGCTAATCTCATAGCCGTAATAGGCAACTCGCATGCACCCGGAACCCAAAACACATCGATATCATCTTCCTTCGTACCATGTCTAATCAGGCAATCCTGGGCACCTTCCAACAACCTTTTTGTAATAAAACTATTAAATCTGCTAACGACTATTCCAAAGGTCTTATTATTACCAATGAGATTGCCTTCAAATGATTTTACCATGGGATGGGCTCCTAATTAAGAGAAAGAGTGACAAGGCTTTAGACGCAATGGTAGCAAAAACTAATAACCCTTGCAAGCCTTTTCTAATCTCCCCCCCGGAGTGCGGTAGACATGTATAATTATATTGAATCTTGTAATTTAAACTCCATCTTAGTATTATAATCACACCTTAAAAAAAGTAATTTTATGTAATTAAAGTGCCTTGTATGGCATTAGAAATTACAGGAATGGTTTTTTTGCAACTACTAATTCCCTGCCATTTAAGGTTGTCTCTCTGTTTTTAACTAAAACAGCTTATAAGCTTTCTACAGGAATACTAATCACTCTCACTCCGAACATTACTGAGATACTTAATATGAAAAAATGCAAATAATATCGTTTATTAGAATTTCTTTCTAAAATCACGATTAACAGGACTATATTAAAATGCCAGAAGCAACAGAAGAAGAAAAACTTAAGGAAAAAAGGTTACCCATAAGCGAGCACCTTGAAGAATTGAGATCAAGGATTATAAAGTCTATCCTCATAGTTATCGGGTTATTCTTTATCAACTGGTTCTTTAAGGCGAAAATCCTTGGTATCGTTAAAAAGCCTCATAGCATCACCATGAAAAACCTGGGCTTGCCAGAATCGCTTCAAGTACTGAGTTATCAGGAAGGCTTTTACGCTTATATAAAGCTGTGTTTAATAACCTCTGTTTTTATGGCGTATCCTATAATCTTATATCAAATCTGGAAATTTGTTGAAGCAGGTTTATTTAAGAAAGAGCGTAGATATGTAAAAACCTTTGCCCCTGTCTCATACATTGCATTCATAACAGGCGTATTATTCGGGTATTATTTCTTAATACCCTATGGCCTTCAATTCCTGATAAAAATATTGGGAGGAGGCGTACAACCAATGATAACAATGAGCCAGTACATCTCGCTTGTCACTATGCTAACACTTGCACTTGGAATTGTTTTTCAACTTCCACTTGTAATGTTGTTTATTTCTAAAATCGGAATACTTAAAGCGGAAGATTTTATTAAATGGCGTTTATACGCAATTCTTATTATATTCATCCTTGCTGCAGTAATAACCCCACCAGATCCGTTTACACAGGTCATGACAGCTTTACCCATGATTATTCTTTATGAAATAGGCATCCTTACCATTAGGCCGACAAGGAAAGCGGTTAAACGATTTGGTGCTTTATTAGGATTTGGCGTTATACTAATTTACATCATTTATTTGGTTTTCACACTTCCAACGAAAGTCGATTTCCTGGAATCGACCGGTACCGTAAAAATACTTCCGGATGCCAGTACAAATTGGCAACCATTATCATCGGGTTATAAAATCCATAATGGCGCCACTCTGAAAACTGAACGCAGTAGCAAAGCATCATTCCTCCTCAAAGATGGTACATATGTCATTATGGATGCTAATACAGAAATCAGATTTATAAAAAACAGAAACCTCAATCTCATAGACGGACAAATACTCATAGCTATAAAGGCAGATGAAAAACCGTTTATGATAGCCGCCAAAGATAACGTTGTAACTTCACATAATGGTAATATTGATATAAGAATATCGAAACACACGGTGTTTGTTACGGTAACAAAGGGTAAAGCAACCGCTATTACAAACGGACAGGAGAAAAAAATATTTGAAGGAAGACAGCTAAAGCTTGTAACCGGAGGTAAACCGGTAAATATAAATAAAGTTATTAGGTGGGCTAAAGAAATGCAGAAGAAACTGAAGGAGTAGAACAAACTAAATATAAACCTTTAGAAAATAAAAGTATATATAGCCAAGCAGATCAGACCTCTGGAATTTATTTACTGAAGAGTTGGAAAATGTCGATTAAAAGAGTGTTTAGTGGGGTAGTGGTATATTGTACAACTATCAATTTATCTTTGTGATAGAATGGAGATTTTCGTTTGAAACATAATCTGAGGTTTACACAAAATACTTGACAGACACTATTTGCACTCGTCCTTACCTTCGAACTCGCGTACAACTTCTTCTTGCTCGATCGTCTCTATTGAACCAGGCCTTTTTGCTCTGACTTCTTCTATTGCATCTGCAGCATTGTATCCTTTGCTAACAAGATAACACGCAAGTACAGTTCCTGTCCTGCCAATACCCGCTTCACAATGCACAACGAGTTTTTTAGCTTCAGATCGTACCTTTTCTGCAAATGTAACAAAATTTTGAATTTGTTCGAGAGTTGGGGCCTCAAAATCTCTAATAGGTATGTGTTCAACACTGAAACCAAATTCAGCTACTAAAACCTCGCTGAGAGGAAGCTCCGTAAGCGTCACGATTGCTTCCAAGCCTTTATCTTTGAGAAATTCAAAATCATTCACAGAAGATGCTGGTCTAGCCATACCAGCTATTTCATCTTCTATTAACCAACTAAAATTCCTAATCACTTTTATAGTACAACATTCAGGTTATAATCTATTATTTTTCTTCCACTGACACCTTGGGTGCTATCTCTTTTTCCTCTTCTACTTTCTCTATTAATTCAAAGATAACTCTGCTGGCATTGTCTCCCAGACGATTTCCAACCAGGGAAAGTTTTCGTTCGAAACCTTCCATTTTATACTCTAATTCCGGTACATCTCCAACACTACTTCCGGACAGAACACCCAGTCTACTCCCTGAAAGCTTAAGTATTCTAGTATAGCCTCCATTACGTTCCAAATATCTTTCAGCAATTCCACCTGACTCACGCCAATCACCCTCACCAAATAATTTTCTCACAACCTCTTTATTGTTTAGTTTTGACAAAACCTGCTTATAATAGTGAACATAGGCGAGCCTATCCGTATCTTTCTTTATAACACCTTTTTTTGCCATTGTAATTAACTTTTCTACGAACGGTCTAATGTATTTAGCCTTCTCTTTAGTCGTAATAATTCTACCATAAGTAAAAAGACTGTTGGCCATATTGGCCCGCAACGCTTTTCTATGGCTCGATGTTCTATTTAAATGCTTATCTTTTCTCCTATGCCTCATGAGACAATTCCTTTCCTGCTCGATTTACATCCCCGGGATTTTTAAATGACAAACCCAACTGATTAAGCTTTTTCTTTATTTCAACAAGCGTTGTTTTTCCAAAATTTTTCAACTCTAACAGTTCATCTTCTTCTTTCGTAATAAGCTCATTAACAGTCTTTATACTTGCATATTCAAGACAGTTTGAAGCCCTGACAGACAGATCCAACTCGGCAACAGACACCACTGCCACCTTCTTTTTTACTTCATCTTCAGGATCTTCCTCTTGCTCATTCGCTTGTTCAATCTGTTTTTCACCGGCATTTGGCAGCTCTCTACCTAACTCAAAGTAATGTACAAAGGGATTTAAGTGCTTTCTGAAAACTTTTGATGCTTCTGTAAGTGCCATTTCCGGTGAAATAATACCATTTGTCCAGATTTCAATAATTAATTTATCGTAATTTGTTCTTCTACCTACTCGAGTCTCTTCAACTCGTATTTTTGTCTTAAGTACAGGAGAAAAAATTGCATCTATAGGAATCACACCAACTTCTGAGCCTCCAACTCCAGTTTCCTCCGCTGTTTTATAGCCTCTGCCCTTTTTAACTTCCATTTCAACTTTAAAATCTATATCTTCTGAAATTGTTGCTATATGTAGATCTTTATTAATAATATCCACACCATCATCTGTAATAATATCTGCTGCTGTAATTGCCCCTTTTCTTTTCGTTTCTATTCTTATTTTCCTAGGGTTATCAGTATGTAATTGTACAACAAGATTTTTAATATTAAGAATAATATCTATTGTATCTTCTACCACATTTGGAATGGTACTGAATTCATGATCAACGCCCTCAATTTTAGCTGATGTTACGGCACTTCCTTCAATCGAGGAAAGTAAGATTCTCCTCAAACCATTTCCAATAGTTATTCCAAAACCTCTCTCAAAAGGCTCAGCAATGAACTTTCCATAAAAGTCAGTATATGTTTCTTTTTCCGCACTGACTCTATTTGGTAGCTCAAACTCCCTCCATCTGATACGCATACATACTCCTCCTTCCTACCAATAAATCACTCTGTAATAGTCCTCTGTAGAAGACCTTTTATTTTGATTAGACCAAACCATTATGAACTTAAAAAAAGCCTGTCGTTTGAGCAAGATACTCAAGGTAGGATTTCATAAATTAAAATGAGTACTCAGAAACTTTATTAATATTAAATTGTTTAGTTTATTTCGAGCAAAGTTCAACGACAAGCTGCTCCTGTATGTCTATTGATATCTCGTCTCTATTAGGAAGCTGTAGAACACGAGCATCTAAGCCATCATCCGCCAGATCTAGCCAAGATGGTTGCTTACGATTTTTGTTTGATTCTACATTCATTTTTATCATATTTATATCATTTTCTTTGTTAATGGGTTTAATCACATCCCCCTGTTTAACCAGAAAAGAAGGAATATCGACCTTTCTACCGTTAACTGTTATATGTCCATGATTTATAACCTGGCGTGTATGGCTTCTAGAATGACCATACCCGAAATGATATAAAACATTATCAAGCCTTCTTTCCAACAATATAAGCAGATTCTCCCCGGTATTGCCCTCTTTTCTTTCTGCCTTATAATAATAATTTCTAAACTGTTTTTCGAACACACCGTAGAATCGTTTCAATTTCTGCTTTTCCCTGAAATGTATCCCGTATGAAGACAATTTTCTAACCCTCTTTGACATTCTACCACCAGGCACACCTCTCCTTTTAGCTATACTGCATTTTGCAGTCTCACAGCGATATCCTTTTAGATATAGTTTCACGCCTTCTCTTCTGCATAACCTACATTTGGGGTCAATATGTCTTGCCATCTTATTCCTTTTCCATAAATCGAAATTTATACTAAATTATTATTTCCTGCTCTTCTTTTTTCAAAGTAAGAAAGAATTGCTAAACTCTTCTCTTTTTTCTTGGACGGCAGCCATTATGAGGTAATGGTGTAACATCCTCAATAGCCCTAACAACAAGACCTGCTTCTTGTAGTGCTGTAATAGCCGATTCTCTTCCTGGCCCAGGCCCCTTTATCCGAACCTCAACCTCTTGAACCCCAAACCTTTTTCGAGCTCTTTCTGCAACGTTTCTTCCTGCTCTTTGTGCAGCAAAAGGCGTACTCTTCCTTGATCCTTTAAAGCCAACTGTTCCCGCACTAGCCCAGCATAAAGTTTCGCCATAGATATCCGCTACCGTAATATATGTATTATTAAAAGTAGCTTTGACATGCACAACCGCTTTAGCAACACTGCGTTTCGCCTTTTTTTTACCCATGTATATTATCCTATTCTTTCTAAAAGTGAAATCTATTTTTCATATAAAAGCTAACAAGCACAAGTCTGATCATCACCTATAGATTGTTCAGTGAAATATTCCTGCAAGCTGAAATTAGTATTAAATATTTTGTTGAGCTGATAATATTGTTCTAGGCCCCTCTTGTTCGTATTCTTAATCTTCCTTGCAGATATCAATACATTCTTTGGAGTTAGTTTTGGAGGTACTATTTCTAACAGTTCAACGTAATACCCATTCCCTAAAAGAAATTGTGATCTCAATGCATCTGTTAATATATCCGCAAATTTACATCGTAGCAAACCAAACTGAGTTACACCAGTCAGAGGATGATGGTCTTTAATCTGAGAGCGTAATTGTCCCTGGCAACACGGCACGACCATTATGTACCTCGCACCAATCTTGATGCCTTTAGCTATCGCCTCATCAGTTGCAGTATTACAAGCATGTAATGCAATAACCACATCTACTTTTTTATCAGAATTAAAATCGATAGTTCTTCCATGCTTAAAGACCATATTTTTATAATCTAAAGCGACTCTGGTCTCCTCACAGCCTTTTATTAACTCGCCATTAGTATCTACACCAAAAAAAAAAGGCCTTGTTTTAAACTCTTTTTCAAATATGTAGCTTAAGACGAACGAAAGGTAGGATTTACCACATGAGCATTCAAGAAAAACTATTTCGTTCTTTTTTTTATATTTACTTACAACTTTAAATATTTGTTCACAAAAACCAGCAATTTCATTAATCTTTTTATTCATACCCTTTTTTAAAGACCCGCTGCTATGACGAAATCCGAGCGTGCTTGATATGCTATCTTCTTGTTCCAAAAGATTAATTACGTCAGCTTTGTTAATAATTTTCATTACTTTTGAAGATTAAACTATTACCCTTTCATTTCCTTAACGCCCTTCTTCACAGATACGGTTCTCTTCTTTCCCTTACGAGTACGAGCATTTGTTTTGGTTCTCTGTCCTCTTGCAGGCAGCCCTAATCTATGACGCAGACCCCTGTAACACCCTATATTCTTTAACCTTGTTATGTTCTGTGATTCCTGTCTTCTCAGATGCCCTTCAATAGTAAAGTTTTTATCTAAATATGCACCCAGAGTACTTAAATTATCTTCCGAAACATCCTTTGCTCTAATATTTTCATCCATATTAAGAGCTTTTAATGCTTTCTGTGATGAATATTTACTTATTCCATAAATATAAGTTAATGAAATAACAATCCTTTTCTCTCCAGGAATATCCACTCCTGCAATTCTTGGCATTTAACATAATCCTTTCAAAATGTAATAATATTCTTTATATCATCATAAAGAAGCAGTGTTGTATTTTATTTACCCTGTCTCTGTTTATGTCTTGGATTAGTGCAAATCACACGTACAACTCTCTTACGTTTTATTACTTTACAATTTTCACATATCCTCTTTACAGATGCTCTAACTTTCATGAATTTTCCTTTTTTAACCCTGACGATATATAATTCTTCCCTTGCTGAGATCGTATGGAGACATTTCTATTGTCACCTTGTCACCTGGAAGAATGCGAATAAAATGCATTCTCATTTTTCCTGACACATGTGCAAGCACCTCATGTCCATTTTCTAACACGACACGAAACTTTGCATTAGGCAATGCTTCTTTTACTACTGCTTCAACTTTTATAGGTTCTTCTTTTGCCATATATAGATTTCAACGCGTGCTCTTTTTAGGTAATATATTCTATCTGTTAAATAGTAAGTACTTCAGCCCCGTTTTCCGTAACAACTACGGTGTGCTCGAAATGCGCTGAAAGTTTTCTATCTTTTGTTACAACAGTCCATTTATTTTTAAGAACTTCCGTATCATAATTACCGACACATATCATCGGTTCTATCGCCAAGGCCATTCCCTGTAATAACACCTCATCTGCCCTTAACAACTCCTTGCTAACAAAGTTGGGAATCTGTGGATCCTCGTGCATTTGCCTACCTATTCCGTGTCCCGTGTAATCGCGAATTACTGACATCCCTTTACCTTCAACATACTCCTGTATTGATCTAGACACTTCTGATAACTTGTTGTTAACACATGTTTTTTCTATAGCTTTATTAAGAGCTTCTTCACAAACTCGCAATAGCGATTCTGCCTCTTCAGAAATCTCACCTATAGGAATCGTTATCGCCGCGTCTCCAACATATTTATTATATTCTACCCCTATATCAACGCTCAATATGTCGCCATTTCTAAGTTTTCGCTGATTCGGTATTCCGTGTACTATCTCTTCATTAATAGATGCACAAATGCTTTTAGGGTAGCCTCTATATCCCTTGAACACAGGTATGCCACCCTTCTGCAATACATATTCTTCTAATCTCGTATTTAAATCTTCTGTTGTGACACCTTCTTTTGCAATTTCTCTCGTCATCACAAGTGCGTCGGCTACTATTCTCCCCGCCTTACGCATTATTTCAATTTCACGCTCAGATTTACGTATCACCATGTTCTATTCCGCATCACTTTTTCTCTTCAACATAGAATTCAACTCTGCAAGAATACTTTGCTGAATATCTGCTTTGTTTCCATTACAGTTCACTTCTACTAATATATTTTTTTGATTATAGTAATCAATTAGCTCTTCTGTTTGCTCTCTATATACTTTCAGTCGTACCTTTATGGTCTCCGGATAGTCATCCTTACGCTGAACTAAGTCCGAGCCACATTTGTCACAGATATTTTTTTTCAGTGTTGGACTATATACTTGATGGTAGTGTGCACCACATCCTTTGCACATTCTCCTACCTGAAATACGCATAATTATAACTTCTTCGGCTGCCGTAAAGCTAAAAACTCTATCTAATATTTTTCCTGAGTTTTCCAGGGCGTCATCAAGAACCTTCGCTTGCGACAGGTTTCTAGGAAATCCATCTAAAATAAAACCTTTTTCACATTCTGCTGAATTGATCGTATCTGAAACAATATTAACTATCAACTCATCCGGAACCAGCAAACCACTCTCAATATACTCCCTCGCCTTTAGACCAATCTCTGTCTTCGCATCTACAGCAGCCCTCAAAAGATCACCTGAAGAAACATGACTAATTTTCTTCACTATACTGATTCTTTCAGCCTGAGTACCTTTTCCTACGCCAGGAGGCCCATGGAATATAAGTCTCAACCCCTTCTGCCTCTTACCTTACTACTACCTCCCAGAAACCCACCATAATGTCTCATAATCAAATGAGACTCTATTTTTTGTACTAAATCCAAGGCGACTCCTACTACAATTAAAAGGCCCGTTCCACCATAAAAACTGGCAACAGCCCTGTTTAGCTCAAATCCACTAGCTATAATCATTGGCAATATTGCAATTAAGGACAAAAATGCAGCACCTGCAAGCGTAATTCTACTCATAACGCCTTCAAGATAATCTGCTGTTCTATGTCCCGGTCTTATACCAGGAATAAAGCTACCATAATCCCTCATATTATTTGACATTTCCTTAGGGTTAAACTGTATGGCTGTCCAAAAATAACAAAAGAATGCAATTAATACAACGTACATAACCACATATATAAAGCCACCTTGAAATGCCTCTGTTATACGGGATGTAATCCAAAACCAAAACGTTCCGGGCTCGAATCGTACTTGTAGGCCTTTGGTTATTGCGGCAGGAAAGATTAGCAGTGATTGTGCAAATATTATCGGCATAACACCCGCTTGATTTACTTTAAGTGGCAGAAAATGTTTTTGACCACCATAAACCCTTCTACCTCTCGTATGTTTTGCCTGTTGTACGGGGATGCGTCTTTGCCCTTGAGTAATGTATACTACACCAGCTATTATTGCAAGGAACATACCTATTAATAACAGCAATTTAGCAATTCCGATCTCGTGTTCAGCAGGCGCGACAGAGAAAGTAAAGTTTTGCAAAATCTGACTAAAAGCCCATGGCAATCTATCAATGATACCTACCATGATAATTAAAGAGATACCGCTACCAATACCATGTGAATCAATCTGTTCTCCAATCCACATCAGCAACACTGTTCCCGTTGTCAAAAGAACTGCTGCCATAAGCTGAAACTGAATACCCTGAATATGTATTGGCACAACGGATACACCATTTATTTCGATTGCGTACAGAGTACGTATCATTATGAAAGCTTGAAAAAGACATAAGCCAACAGTGGTTAGCCTTGTGTATTGATTTATTTTCTTCCTACCAGCATCACCTTCTTTTTGTAGTCTTTCAAGAAAAGGAACAACTCCGACAAGGAGTTGGAAAATAATGGATGCACTAATATACGGCATAATCCCCAATCCGAAGATTGCACCCGAACTCATAGCCCCACCAGCAAACAGATCTACCAAGCCCAACAATTGGCCCACACCGGATTGTGTAAACTGCTGGAAGTATGTCTTTAATACTGTCGTATCAATACCGGGCATAGGAATAAATACACCCAGTCTACACACCGCAAGCAATCCCAGAGTTATTAACAGCTTATTCCTCAACTCAGGAATTTTAAACATATTAGTAAACTTCTCTATCATGATAGCGTTTCTGTTTCGCCTCCTGCTTCCTTAATCTTGGCAGTAGCTGTTCCACTAAATCTATGCGCAGCTATAGTAAGCGATTTGGTAAGTACTCCTTCGCCCAAAATTTTTAAGTCATATTTTATATTCTTTATTAATCCAGATTCTTTTAGCTTTTGCAAATCTACACGAGTTCCAGATTCAAAAACTTCAAAATCCTTGATATTCAATATTGCGTACTTTTTCTTAAAAGGATTGATAAAACCTCTTTTAGGAATTCTACGAAACAAGGGCATCTGCCCACCTTCAAATATTGTCCTTAATTTATTACCTGAACGCGATTTTTGACCTTTGAATCCCTTACAACTTGTTTTACCGTGACCGGACCCCGCTCCACGCCCTACACGTTTTCTTTTTTTGACTTTTTGAAATGTTTTTTTTGCATCTATCAAATTCATACTATTTTTACACCTCTTAACAATTCAACTTCCTGCTTAGTTCTTAACGACTTTAGCCCCTCAGCTGTAGCCTTTACAACATTCAGAGGATTTCGCGTCCCATAACACTTTGTTAAAATATCCGTAATACCCACAGATTCCAGTACAGATCTTGCCGAAGTTCCAGCTTTGATCCCAGTACCTGGTGCTGCCGGTTTCATAAATACCCTTGCCGTTTTATAACATCCCCATACTTCATGCGGTATCGTTCCATTAACAATTGGTATTGAATAAGTATACCTATTAGCGTCCTTTACAGCTTTTCCAACAGCATTTGGCACTTCTCTTGCTTTACCAAATCCATACCCAACAGTTCCTTTTTTGTCACCAACAACCACTAATGCGCTAAAACTCATACTCTTTCCACCCTTTGTCACATTAGTACATCTATTTATTTTAACAACTGTCTCTTCTAATTGACCAGTTTCTTTTTTGTACGCCAAAAGAGCCTCCTATAAATTACAATATTCCTTCAATTTAGTGCCCTAGTATGCAAGATTATTATTTCTTGCACTATCAGCTAAAGCCTTAACTCTCCCATGATATTTGTATCCACCCCTATCAAAGACTATTTTGGTGATCCCAAGCTTCGCAGCTTCCTCCGCTATTTTTTGACCTACAAGTTCTGCAGCCTTTGCATTTCCCCCATATGGCATTTTTTCTTTAATATCTTTCGCCATTGTTGAAGCACTAGCCAGTGTCACACCATCTGTATCATCTATTATCTGACAATATATGTTCTTTGAGCTTCTGAATACACTCAATCTTGGCCTTTCTTTACTACCAAAGACTTTTTTTCTTATTCCCTTACGACGCTTTAATCGTTTTTTGTATTTTTTTTTGATATTATCCATAGACTATTCTTAAGTAAAAAAAGTGCAAAAACTACTATTTAGACGCTGATGCCTTGCCGGCCTTTCTGCGAATAACCTCATCAACATACTTCACACCCTTCCCCTTGTATGGTTCCGGTGGACGTAGGCGTCTAATATTTGCCGCAAACTGACCAACTTTTTGTTTATCTATACCCGTAACCGTAAATTTACCAGGGTTTGTCTGGCTCTTAATCTCAATCTGTATATCCTTAGGTATTTTTACGTTTATGGGATGTGAAAATCCTAACTGCAATATCAGTTCTTCACCCTGCATTTTTATATTGTAACCTAAACCTATTATCTCAAGATCCTTAGTAAAGCCATTTACAACACCATGAACATTGTTTGCTAAAAGTGTACGTGTCAAACCATGAAGCTCTCTACATTGTCGTTCTTCTGAAGGACGTACTACGGCGAACAGCCTTGACTCTTCATCAATCTCAACCTTCATGAGTGAATGAATTGGTTGCACTATTGTCCCCTTAGAACCTTCTATTGTTACGGAATCTTTATCACATCTTACCGTGACACCGTCTGGTATCTGTATGGGTTTCTTTCCTATTCGCGACATATTTCTTTCTGTGTTACTATAAAATAAAAAATTTAGAAATTGGCATTGTACTGCTTGATAAATCAGCCAACAGAACCTTTTTTACCAAACTGTACAAATATGCTCACCACCAATGTTATGTGCCTTACACTCTTTGTTACTCAAAATCCCTTTTGAAGTCGAAAATATTGATATTCCTATGCCATTAAGCACTCTGCCCATACTTTCTACCCCTTTATATATTCTCTTACCAGGCTTACTCTCTCTTTTTATATGGCTAATTACCTTCTGGTTTAATGGCCCGTATTTCAGATATACTTTTAAAACGCCCTGTTTTTCATCAGGAATTTCTTTAAAATCCTTTATAAATCCTTCCTTTTTCAAAACATCTGCAATACCAATCTTAATACGTGACGAAGGAATGTTTACAGCATCTCTTCCAACCATAATACCATTACGTATTCTTGTTAACATATCTGCAACCGGATCAGTCATACTCATTTTAGTAAACCCCTCTGCACTTTAAAAAAATCATTGTCTCTGTACCCTACCAACTTGCCTTCTTTACCCCAGGTATTTCTCCTTTGGAAGCAAGACTTCTAAAACACAACCTACATATTTGAAATTTCCTGTAATAGGCCCTTGGCCTTCCGCAAAGCTGACACCTATTATATCTCCGAGTCTTGAACTTCGGATCCTTCTTGGATTTTACTATTAATGCTTTTCTTGCCATATAAACCCCGTGTGTTTAAAACTCTATTATTAATTTAAAATTTTTAAATGAAATTATGATCTAAAAGGCATTCCAAATAACTTCAACATTTCACGTGACTGTTCATCCGATTTCTCAGAAACCACAAAAGTGATATCCATACCCTGAACAAACTCTATATCGTCAATATCTATTTCAGGAAAAACCGTTAATTCGCTTATGCCTAAAGTATAGCACCCACGGCCATCAAACGACTTGGCAGAAAGGCCACGGAAATCTTTTATTCTCGGCAAAACAATGCTTATCAAACGATCCATAAATTCATAAGCCATTTTATCACGCAATGTAACTTTACACCCAACAGGATCACCCTTTCTCAGCTTGAAACCGGCAATATCCTTACGAGCCCTTGTCATACTAGGTTTTTGGCATGAAAGAACCGCCAAGTGCTTCATCGCATCTTCTAGAAGCTTTTTATTCTCTTTAGCCCTTCCAACACCCATATTTATAACAATCTTCTCAAGCCTTGGAACTTCCATCTTGTTCTTAAGACTGAACTTTTCCATCAGCTTAGGTACAATTTCCTCTTTATATTTCTCAATTAAACGTGCCATTCTTTAATTTATGTCCTATTTTTCAATTTTACTCAGAAGCAATTATTTCACTTCCGCATTTATAGCAAACCCTAATCTTATCACCATTTTCAAGAATCTTGCTTCCAGTCCGCACACCCTTACCACTCTTCTCACAATTTTTATTTTGACATACTACTAAAACATTCGATGCTGAAATGGGCGCCTCCTTTTGTATGCGACCACCCTGCGGACTCTTTTCACTACGCTTTATATGTTTTTGAATGTAATTAATCCCTTCTACAATTACACGATTTTGCTTTGTCACAATATCCAACACTTTACCCGTTTTGCCAGCATCATCACCAGCAGTAACCTGGATAATATCATTTCTTCTTACATGCATATCGTTATAAACATCCTTTCAGAATATCACCTTTACACTACTTCGGGAGCCAGTGAAATTATTCTCATAAAATTCTTCTGTCTTAACTCCCTGGCAACTGCACCAAAAATTCTAGTCCCCTTCGGACTTCCATCATCATCTACGATCACAATTGCATTTCTATCAAACTTTAAGTAAGAACCATCATCACGCCTTATATTTTTCTTTGTCCTGACAATCACTCCTTTAGCAACATCACCTTTTTTTACAACGCCGCTTGGAATAGCTTTTTTCACGGCAACAACTACGATATCTCCAACTGACGCATAAACACGCCTGGATCCACCAAGAACCTTAATACACTTAGCCATCTTTGCGCCTGAGTTATCAGCAACATCAAGCATTGTTTGTTCCATTATCATAGTATCAACTTTCTTTTATTATTTCACAATACGAACTAATCTCCAGCGCTTATCCTTACTCAACGGTCTCGCCTCCACAATCTCCACCTTATCCCCCAGCCCAGCCTTGTTTTCTTCATCATGTGCTTTATAAACAGTCACTCTTTTTACAAACTTACCGTATCTAGGGTGCTTTACACGCTTTTCTGCTTTCACTGTAATCGTCTTTAGCATTTTATCACTGGAAACTATGCCTATCACTTTTTTTCGATGTATTTTGTTCTTTTCAATTTCCATTATGCTCTTTCTCAATCCTCAATTTTTTTCGCAAAACCCGGATTAATTCCCAGTTCCACTTCCCTTATAACAGTCTTAAACCGTGCAATATCTTTTCTTATTTGTTTGTACAATGCCGAATTACTCAATTCTCCTGCCTGCCATTGAAACCTAAAATTCAACAACTCTCTTTTACAACCATCCAGTTCATCAAGCATTTCCTGATGCGATTTTTCTCTAATTTCACTTGCCTTCAAATCGCCACTCTCCTCTTTACAAAAACAACCCTTACAGGCATCTTGTATGCTATCCTATTAAACGCCGACTTTGCCATTTCCTCTGTAACCCCTGCCAACTCATACAGAACAGTACCAGGTTTTACAACCGCAACCCACTTATCGGGCTCTCCCTTACCCTTACCCATCCTGGTTTCAATCGGCTTCGCCGTAATCGATTTATGAGGAAAAACCCTTATAAATAACTTGCCTTCCTTTGAGATATATTGTGTAGCCGCCACCCTACCAGCTTCTAAATGCTGTGCTGTGACCCAACCTTTTTCAGTTGATTGCAATCCGTAATCACCAAAACATACAGTATTGCCCCTTGTCGCATTTCCCTTAATCTTTCCTCTATGAGTCTTTCTAAACTTAACCCTTTTTGGCATCATGCGCATAATTTACCCCTTTTTTCAAATCCACCAATCCTTTATTAATCCACACTTTGACGCCAATCGTACCATAAGTAGTCATAGATTCAGCAAAGCCATAGTCAATATTTGCTCTTAGTGTATGCAAAGGTATACTCCCTTTAGCAGCACCCTCTGTTCTGGCTATCTCTGCACCGGCCAAACGCCCAGAAACCTGAATCTTTACTCCTTTTGCACCCAATCCCATTGTGCTATCAACCGCTTTCTTTATCGTCCTTCTAAAAGCAGCTCTTTTTTGTAATTGCTCTGCAATGTTGTCTGCTACCAACTGCCCTTCAAGCTCCGGTTTATCAATTTCCTGGATCTTAATGTCTACACTTTTTTCAACTATTTTTGCAATACCATTCTTTAATTTTTCAATTTCAGAACCCTTACGACCTATGATCAATCCAGGCCGCGCAGAATAGATAATTATTTTTGCACCTTCATCACGCGTTCTTTCAATTTCAATTTTCGATATTCCGGTAAAACGGTAATTTTTCTTAATGTATTTTCTTATCTTTTGGTCCTCCACAAGCAACTTACCAAATTTCTTCTTGTCAGCGTACCATCGTGAACGCCAATTTTCGGTAATTCCTAGCCTGAAACCAATTGGACAAACCTTTTGACCCATATTTGCCTTTCTTATTATAACGCAGAGATAATATTACTTTAAATACAAACCCTCTTTCGAGCGAATTTATACAGTCTTTCTATTTTCTTCCATCAGACAGCACGAGAGAGATATGGCTTGTACGCTTCTTAATCATCGATGAAACGCCTCTTGCTCTAGGCCTAAACCATTTGCGCGCAGGTCCACCATCTACATATATTTCTTTTATATACAAAGAATCTATATCTATAGAATCTTGCTCACTGGCACCAGCGATTGCCGCTCTTAACGTTTTGTCTACGAAGAATGACGCCCTCTTATTTGTCAACCTCAATGCTTCTAATGCGTGATTTACGGTTTTCCCTCTTAGTAGATCAACAACATATCTTGCTTTCCTAGGAGACATCTTAACATATCTACAGCTTGCTTTAAAATTCATTTTATATATTTAATTATTATAAAATTTAAGCTATCCCATTTGCTACGACTACTTCTTCTTTGTTCCGCCGTGACCCCTATAAGTTCTCGTCGGTGCGAATTCTCCAAGCTTGTGACCAACCATATCTTCCATAATAAAAAGCTTGTGGAATATTTTACCATTATGAACCATAAAAGTATGTGACACAAATTCTGGAATAATGATACAACTTCGAGACCATGTGCGTATAGGGTCTTTATCACCAGAATCCCTTTGCTTCATTACTTTCTTAAGTAGTTTACTATCTACATAAGGGCCTTTTTTAACTGAACGTCCCATAATTTATACTCTTTTTTTTAAATTTATTAATAACTAGAATTAACCACGCCTAGACTTTCTTCGCCTTACTATAAATTTGTTACTTACAGCTTTCCTTCTTCTCGTCTTTCCACCCTTTGCCAGCACACCTGTCGGAGAGCAAGGATGTCGTCCGCCATGACTCCTGCCTTCTCCACCACCCAAAGGATGCGCAACCGGGTTCATGGCAGTTCCTCTTACATGCGGCCTACGGCCTTTCCATCTTTTCCTGCCAGCCTTTCCAAGATTGATACCCATATGGTCAGTATTACCAACCCGCCCTACAGTTGCCCTGCATTCGTGAAAAATTTTTCGCACTTCACCTGAAGGAAGAACTATTTGCACGTACTTACCATCTTTTGCCAAAACCCGCGCTACACTACCTGCCGATTTAACAATTTTCCCACCTTCACCAGGCCGCAATTCAATGTTGTGAATTTCAATTCCCAAATGTATGTTTTTGAGAGGCATACTATTACCGGCTTGAAGCTCTACTTTTTCACCAGACAATACTTTATTTCCCACAACCAAGCCAACAGGTGCCAATATATAACGTTTTTCTCCATCCAAATAATGCAGCAATGCAATATTAGCTGAACGATTAGGATCATACTCAATAGTTGCTATTTTGGCCGGAATATCATGCTTGTCTCTTTTAAAGTCGATAATTCTATATTTTCTTTTACTCCCACCACCCCTATGCCTAACAGTAATTTTCCCATCGTTATTCCTTCCACCCTTTTTGTTAATCGGAAGTAACAACCTTTTTTCCGGAGTAACTGTTGTTATCTCTGCGAAGTCAGATACTGTCCCAAGACGTCTTCCATTAGTTGTCGGTTTGTAGCGTTTAATTCCCATTTAATTACACTTTCATATTTACGTAAGTTATTTAGTAACCAAGGTCAATTCTGTCACCCTCTTTCAGAGTCACTATTGCCTTTTTCCATCCGCTGGTTTTGTATATTTTATTCTTGTATTTTCTTGTCTTTCCCACTCTGTTCAAGGTTCGAACAGCCAAAACGCTTACTTCAAATAGCTTCTCTATTGCTTCCTTTACTTGAATCTTATTAACTCTCTTGTCTACCTCAAAGTGATATGTATTTGACGTCTCTCTATCACCTACGCTTTTTTCTGAGGATAAAGGTTTTTTTACAATTTGATAGTAATCCATAATATTATTTAATAATGAAATATCTTCTTTCTTTAATTAATCGTTATTCAGTTTGCTCTACTTTAAGGTTTTCTAATACATCTTTAACTATTAATATCTTTTTGTATTTAACCACATCGTATGCATTCAAGTCAGCAGCAACCCTAAACTTCGCATTATAAATATTCCTAGATGATTTCCAGATCACCTCATCAAACTCTTGCATTACAATAAGACACCCTTCTCTAATTTCCAGACTTTTCAACAGTGTAGCCAGTTTTTTTGTACTAGGTGAATCCATCTCCAGTTTATCAATAAGAACCACTTCATTATCTATCAATTTAGACAAGATCGCAGATTGCAATGCCACTTTCTTGGCTTTACGATGTATCGAAAAAGAATAATCTCTTGGTCTTGGCCCAAAAACAACACCTCCACCTTTCCATATAGGAGAACGAATGTCACCCGCCCTCGCCCTTCCAGTATGCTTCTGCTTCCATGGTTTTCTTCCACCACCCTTTACTTCTCCACGAGTTTTAGTTGATGCAGTTCCCCTTCTATGATTTGCCTCATGCATAATTATTACATCTCTCAGGAGCTCTTTGCGCACCTTACCACCAAAACTCTCCTCAGGCAATGACACATCCTCTAAAGGATTGCCGCTACTATCAAACACCGGTACTTTTATCATAATTCGCACTTACTCTTTCGTATAATAATATATCCACCATTTGGACCAGGAACGGCCCCCTTAACAACTAACATGTTCCTGTCCTTGTCTACTTTAATTACATCAAGATTTTTAACCGTAATTCTCTTACCGCCCATTCTACCTGCCATTTTCTTACCCTTATGCACATGCCCTGGACTTGTACCAGCACCAACCGAACCAGCACTCCTGGGCGTTGTACAACCGTGTGTTGCTGGCCCTCCGCTAAAACCCCATCTTTTCATAACACCGGCAAACCCCTTACCCTTACTAGTGCCAGTTACGTCTATAGACTTCACATCTTCAAAAACAGAAACTGTAAAAGTTTGCCCTGGCGCATACTCCTCATCCAACGTATCAACGCGAAACTCCCTTATTAATCTTTTAACACCAGCCTTTACTTTTGAACAATGCCCAATCTCAGCTTTAGACGCCCTTTTCTCTTTCTTATTCTCAAATCCAATCTGTAAAGCCGAATAGCCATCATTTTCTTTGCTTTTTATTTGCAGAAGATCACACGGGCCAGCCTGTAGTAACGTCACCGGTATCAGACCACCCCCCTCACTGAAAATTTGTGTCATACCTAATTTTTTACCAAGTAATCCCGCTATCATGTGTTATACCTATAATGTTCAATTAAAAATTCTTTATATCAAGAAAACTAAATAAGCCCTACGCTTTGATTTTTATCTCTATCCCAGCAGGCATATTAAGTTTATTTAATGCATCAACAGTCTTCGGGGTTGGCTCAATAATATCTATCAGCCTCTTATGTGTTCTTATTTCAAATTGCTCCCTAGACTTTTTGTCAACATGTGGTGAACGAAGAACTGTATATCTCTCCATACGAGTCGGCAGAGGTATCGGACCTGACACTTTTGCACCCGTACGCCTAGCAGTTTCCATTATATCCGCAGCTGACTGATCAAGCATCCTATGATCATAAGCTTCCATCCGAATCCTAATTTTATAATCTATATTGTTTCCCATGGCTTATTATTCTATTATTCAATTATTTTAGTAACAACACCGGCGCCCACAGTTTTCCCACCTTCTCTTATGGCAAACCGCAATTCCTTATCCATCGCTATCGGCGTTATCAACTCTATCTGCAGGTTAGCATTATCTCCCGGCAT
>JAIQZR010000167.1 GCA_021777035.1 Candidatus Scalindua sp.
ATATTTTTAGAAGACGACAATTTATATACGTTATTGAATTACCTACCGCAAGCATTATTTATGTTGTTCCTGCTGTGTTTCTCCGCTTTTTTTTCTGCCACAGAGACTGCTTTTTTTTCATTAACCAGGGAAGAAGTAGAAAGGTTTGGCAAAAGTAATAGTAAGTCTGAAAGACTAGTACAAACACTTCTGAAAACACCAAAGAATTTATTAACTACCATTTTGCTCGGAAATATGTTGGCAAATATTGGTTTTTACTGTGCATCTTACGGTATTGCTCAAAAGATAGCGGTTGACAGTCCATATGGTGGCATCTGGGTAGCGGGAACGGTATGCGTTTTCAGCCTTCTTACGATTATTATTATGGGAGAAGTAATTCCCAAAAATATAGCAGTAAAGATTCCAGATCAGTATTCCAGGTGGGCAGCAATGCCTATTTACCTCTTCGATAAAATCTTTTTGCCCTTCCGGTTTATCTTAGCTTCAATTATTAATTCAATAAGCAAAATTTTTGATAAGGGCGGTGGTGATGAAAAGTGTGTTACAATCGATGAACTAAAAATGCTTGTAGCGTTTAGCGAAAAACAGGGCATAGTCGATCAGGAGGAGCGTTCTATGATACATGGAATTCTGGATTTTAAAAGAGCGCAGATAAAAGAGATAATGCTTCCACGGGTAGACATGAATTTGTACGACATTGCTGATCCTGTACAAGGGCTCATTGAGCTTGCGCGAGAAACAAAAGATACTAAATTTCCAATTTACGAAGAGACGCCGGATAACATCCTGGGTATTGTTCACGCAAAGGATATTTTTCTCAACCCAAAAGCACAATTGAAAGATATTCTGAAACCGGTCCAGTTTGTTCCTGAACCGAAGAGTATCGAAGGCTTGTTACGACAATTTAGACGCGAAGGCAGCCAGTTGGCTATTGTAGTTGATGAACATGGTGGTACGGCGGGATTAATTACACTTGAAGACATTATAGAGGAGATCGTCGGTGAAATACAGGATGAGCATGAGAAGCCTAGAGAGACGATTAATAAGATTGATGAAAATAAATATTTGATTTCCGGCAACCTTAGTCTGCGTGACTGGTCAGAAACTTTTGGCTTGGAAATAGAACCAATGGGTGTTGATACTATTGGAGGACTTATTATTGCTCTGCTCGAACACATTCCCCAAAAGGGAGATTCAGTGAAATATGAAGATTTTGTTTTTACTGTTGAAGGTGTCAGGAAAAGGCGTATTACATCAATACTGCAGGAAATGAAAGCAAAAAGCAAGTTACACGAGGACGAAAATGATTGAATATTATCTGTTAATTCTATTCATTTTGTCCTCTGCGTATTTTTCCGGAATTGAGATCGCCGTTTACTGTGTTAACCATGTCAGATTACAATATAATGTGGACAGGGGAAACCGAAGCGCAAAGATTATTAAGAAACTATTAAATGATCCACAAGCCTTGATATGTACGATATTAATAGGTAATAACATTGTAAACTATCTGGCATCTGCACTATTTACGAATATCATATCAAAAAAGATATCTTATGCTAATCCCGGGTTGGCTGCAACGCTGATTTTAGCACCAATTATGCTGATTTTTGCAGAGGTTATGCCAAAGGATATCTGTCAAAGAAATGCCGATAAATTCCTTTACCCGGCATCACCCGGCATCAGATTTTTTTCCCAGATTTTTTCCCCTTTAGTATATATTTTGAAAGTTGTAAACAAAATCCCTCAATTGTTTTTAAAGAATGCGGGCAAAAGGACGGCAATATTTACACCATATAGATTAGGATTTTTCATAAGGGAAGGAGCGAAAGAAGGGGTCATCTCCGGCTATCAGGATATGATGACCAGAAACATTATGAGGCTTGGAAGTATTCCAATAAGAAAAATTATGATACCGCTTAATAGTGCAACCGTAGTTTCGTCCGAGGTAAACGCAGAGCAGATGAAGGTTTTAGCAAAAAATGTAAGATTTTCTAGAATACCAGTTTTTAAAGGCAAGAAAAGCAATATTATTGGCGTAATTAACTTGTTCGATTTTTTGAGTGTTTGTACCGAAGATTCAAAAATAAGCGACTTCTTGAAAGAAACAGAACATATTAGTGCCGATACGCTTATAGACGATGCACTGGTAAGAGTGCAGAAGATGAAACAGCGAATGGCCATTGTTATCGACAAAAATAATATACCAATCGGAATAGTAACAATTAAGGATCTTGTTGAAGAGATCGTTGGGGAATTAATGGAATGGTAAAGACAAATACTCAAAAAGAATTGGTTTGACATATTTTTTTAAAACAATAGAATTTGACTTTGTCTCAAACTTAGTCAAGAATGTCCACTATTGCTAACTATAAATAATAATAAAACGTAGTAAAACCTTTTAGATTACTATTTAAATGAAGCTGTCTAGCAAAACAGAATATGCGATCCTTGCACTCCTGGAATTAGGGCAAAGATATGAAAAGGGGTTTGTGCTAAGCAGGGATATAGCAAGCGTCAGGGCAATACCCGAATCATTTGTTGAGCGAATATTATTAACGTTGAAAAATGGAGGCGTAATCGTCAGTGTCAGAGGGGCAAAAGGAGGCCATTGCCTTGCAAGAGATCCTGGCGAAATATGTGTCAGGGAAATAATAGAGCTATTTGAAGGCTCCCTGGCTCCAATTGACTGTGTAAATGAGAGAATATCATCCCTTTCTGCAAGCTGTTCAATTGCAGATGCGTGTGTATTAAAGGATTTATGGAAAAAAATGTATGATGCAATGCTGGCAAGCATAGAAAACATAACAATCAAGGATCTCATTACTCAAGAAAAAGAGCAAAAAACAGGAGCAATATACCACATATAAAAATTTTCTATAATTCTTGACTAAGTTTTAAACAAAGTAATATATTTACAGGGAAGCAAATGGATTCTATTCATACAAAAAATAATTATAGATTTATTGTCTTATCAATTGCCATATTTTTGTTTGGTTTAATAGTTTATTTGCCTAATCCGGAAGGGCTTACAACTAATGGGAAAAAAGCATTGGCTATATTTGTGCTATGCGTAATTTTTTGGGTCAGCCAGGTAATACCATTAATGATAACAAGCCTGCTTGCAATTATCCTTTTCCCCCTATTGGGGGTTTTGCCTGCAGAAAAAACGTATTCTCTTTTCGGTAATCAGGCGGTTTTCTTTATTCTGGGTGCATTTATTTTAGCCTCTGCAGTTACCAGGACGGGTTTAAGTAATAGAATAGCGCTGATATTCCTGAAGTGGTTTGGCCATTCGCCGAAGATATTACTTCTGGGAGTTGTTGTGCTGTCAGCATTTCTTTCATTTTGGATGTCAGAGCATGCTGTTGCTGCGATGATGTTTCCTATTATTACTGCCATTGCTTTGAGTTTGGAATTAAAGCCGAGTGAAAGTAATTATGGCAAGTCACTATTTTTGGGAATGGCGTGGGGATGTGTTATTGGAGGCGTTGCCACGTTTTTAGGTGGCGCGAGGGCCCCCTTGGCAGTAGGAATGCTTCGGGATACAACAGGTGAATCTATAGGCTTTGTCAAATGGGCACTTGCAACATTGCCAGTGGTTATAACAATGCTGGCCGTTATGTATTGGTTGTTGATTTTTCTCTTTCCTGCGGAGATAAAAGACGTAAAAAGAGCACGAATATTATTGATTAATCGGACCGAATGCATTGGGAAAATGAAACGAAAAGAGTGGTCTATTGGGATGCTTATGATAGCAACAATTTTTTCGTGGATATGCTTTGGTGAAAAATTCGGGCTTGCTAATATTGCTTTAGCCTCAGTTGTTATCGCTTTCGTTTTCCGACTGTTACGATGGAAGGAAGTAGAGGAGGATGTGAACTGGGGGCTGATACTTATGTATGGGGGTGCAATTTGCCTTGGTTTTGCCATGGGTAAGACCGGTGCTACGCATTGGTTGGTAGATATCTCTCATATAGGGTCAATTCAATCACCATTTATCTTGATTATGGTGATATCGCTTATTGCAATTTTTTTGACTGAAGCGATAAGCAATACCGCTGTTGTTGCGCTTTTAATGCCAATAACCATTGGGATTGCGATAGATTGTTCAATAAGCCCAATAATTACTACTTTAGCCGTGACGGTTCCATCGGGCCTGGCATTTATGCTGCCTATGGGCACTCCGGCTGTTGCCATTGCGCATTCATCAGGCTTTGTTACGCCCGGCAACGCGTTTAAAGGCGGGTTTATACTGAAGATTATTTCATGGATTTTTTTCAATTTTTTTGCTTATTATTACTGGCCGTTTCTGGGACTCGGGCTGTAATTTTAAAGTGGTGTTTAATCTCTCTGGATTTAATTCCCCGCAGCTTGCTACGGGGAAGTTTATTTTACTTGCTCCCACGCGGAGCGTGGGAGCAAGTAAAATAAATTGGTGAATTATGGATAAAATATTATTAATACTTTCGACTACAAGAAAATCAGACAAATGTATTAAAGAGGCAGTTAACATTGCAAGTAAAGAAAATGCCAGGCTGATAATCCTTTTTGTTGTTGATTATGAGGTACCACAGAAAATATTTGATAGTTTGACCGAGGAGGGTTGGATTGGGGGGAAAACAACTGAGAACTTTTTTAACGCGGTCTTGGATGAATACTCCGTCCAGGGAAAAGAGAAGATTTTAGAGATTGAAGAAGCGGCTAAAAGCAAAGGTGTTGATTACAAATCAATTATCAAAAGGGGTACATTTTTGGATGTAACACTATCTGTAGTGGAAAAGGAACAGGTAGGCTTGATTCTCGTTACAAGGAGAAAAAGATCCCGTTTATCAAGGTTTTTTTTCGGATCTGCCGTGGCAGAACTGAAAAAAAAAGTAACGTGTGAAACAAAGATTATAGATGAATAACAATAGATGAAGTTGCAAATGCCTAAAGTTTAAAGTAATTATACTACATTAATTTTAGACACTTTAGCTCACTTCAAACTTTAAGCATTTTTTTTACATTATGGCAGAAATCTTAACGGTAAATTTAAATACTGATATTTTGATTATTGGTGGTGGTGCCGCCGGGTGTATGGCGGCAATTGAAGCCAAAAAGGCGGATCCAGACCTTAGATGTATTATCATGGAAAAAGCACACATCGAAAGAAGCGGTTGTCTTGCAATGGGGCTTAACGCGATAAATGCTTATCTAAATAATGGCCAGACTCCTGAGTCATACACCAAGTATATCAAGGATGAATTTTTCGGTGTTATTAGAGAAGACTTGGTCTATTCAATTGCAGAAGGTCTTAATGAGTCGGTTAAACAGGTTGAGAACATGGGCCTTCCGATTGAAAAAGATCAAAATGGCGATTATGTGACGAGGGGCAAGAGGAGCATAAAAATTTATGGAGAGAGGTTGAAACCGATCCTTGCGAACGCGGTTTATTGCGCAAAGGTGGGTGTTTTAAACAGAGTAGCAGCGACAAATTTTATTTTTGATGGAGAGCAGGTAAGGGGTGCTTATGGGTTTGGTTGTCGGGATGGTAAGCTTTATGTTGTTCATGCCAGAGCAGTAATCGTAACTACGGGTGGTGCTTCGGGGATTTATAAACCTATAAAAACAGGTGATGCACGTAATACGACCTGGTACTGCCCATGGAATGTAGGCACGGGTTACGCGATGGGCATTCGTATTGGTGCGGAGATGACGAGCTTTGAAAATAGATTTGTTCCATTAAGAGTTAAGGGGGTCAATGCCCCAACAGGTACAATCGCACAAGGGTCAGATATAATGCATAGAAATGCTCTGGGTGAAGAGTATCTGGAGGAACGATATAAACATCTTGGAGGGGAACAATGCTTGTCCCTCTATCGTTTATTGGCAACGCTACAGGAAGAAAAATCCGGCAAGGGCCCATGCAGTCTGGACACCAGAGGCTTAAGTGTTGAGGCGGAAGAAAAGCTCAAGACCGCTTACTTAAATATGAATCCAGCAATAGTCCTTTTATGGGCAAATGATGGATATAGTCCCGGTAAGCGACCAGTTGAAATCAGTGGTATGGAACCGGTCGTAATCGGAGGGCATTGTCAGGCTGGCTATTGGATTGACAGGGAAAGAAGGACTACAATTAAGGGATTATATGCTGCCGGTGATGTTGCAGGTGGCGCTCCTAAGAAATATGTAAGCGGTGCCTGGGTTGAGGCGAAGATAGCAGTAAGGACGGCAGTTGAAGAAATTGCAAACATTAAGTTGCTGCGTATAAGTGATGAGGAAATAAATGAAGAGAAAGAGAGGATTTTGCACTGTATGAATAGCGGGGAAGGAATGTCTCGTGAAGAATTGGAAAGGATTCTTCACGAGACAATGGACGAATATGCCGGTGGTGCATCGGTACATTACGAATTGACAGAATCTAAACTGATTATTGCCAGAGATAAGCTCAAGGAAATAGAGGAGAAATTGCAACTCCTCCGTGCAGAAGATAAACACGGAGTTATCTCGTGTCTGGAGTTGATCGATAAGTTTGACGTTGCAAAGATATTGATAGAGCACCTTCTCTATAGACAAGAAACTCGCTGGCCGGTTTATCAGACCCGAACAGATTATCCTGAAAGAGATGATACTAACTGGTTGGGATTTGTTAATTCCATTTATGATCCGGTGAATGATAGGGTAAAAATTATCAAAAGAGCATTGAATGAATCTCTCTGTAATATTTAGAGGAAAAAAAATGAGTATATTTATAGATGAAAACGTATGTAATGGATGTGGGAAGGCAGAAGAAACGCTTTGCGAAAGAATCTGTCCCGGTGATTTACTGTTCCGTAATGAGATGCACAAGGCGGAAATTCGATCCCAGGCAGATTGCTGGACGTGCGGGGCATGTATGAAGGCGTGCCCGGTGCAGGCGATAGATTTGAAACTACCAACTCAAATACTTAAGAGTAACGTTTCGCTTCGAGCGAAATGTACTAAACACCATACGGCATGGGAAATAAGAAACGGAAACGGCATTAAAGAGGAGATTGTAATTCCTGCGACGACATGGAACGGAGTGAAAAAGCCGTTATGAAAAATCATCCCTCATTTCAAATTCATTGTCCAACATCAAGATAAAAGAACTGTCCCTCCATTTTCTTTGTTTGATGTTCTTCCGTAATATATATATAATACCAAATCGATGAAATCATTGTCGATTTCACAGAACAAGCTCTAAATAGCCTCCTTTCAGCGCAACGTATATGAACTCAGGTGTGCTATATTGCCACAATCATTATGTGTTTACCGAATTCAACACCTGCTATGTTGTGGGTATTTTTTGAGCCTTGCACTCTGCATTTTTTTTAAAATTTTTGCCTGGGAATCGGCCACTTTGATGATGGTTAGGCAGATCACAGGATAATTTTATGTCATTTGATAATTTGGGTCTTCGTCCGGAAATACTGACCGGAGTTAAATTTCAAGGCTATGTTGAGCCGACACCTATTCAGCGACAGGCCATTCCGGTCATTATTCAGGGTCGGGATATTCTTGCTGGGGCACAGACGGGCACTGGCAAAACGGCGGCTTTTACGCTGCCGCTTCTACATATTTTAAGTACTCAGGGTCGTCGCGGCGGACATCGTCCGCGGGCCCTCATTCTGACGCCAACTCGTGAGCTGGCGGCCCAGGTCGGCAAAAGTGTCGAGACTTACGGGCAGGGCCTGCACATACGTTCAACTATTATTTTCGGAGGCGTCGGGATTAATCCCCAGATAAAAGAGCTGCGTCGGGGCGTTCACATCGTCATTGGTACTCCGGGCCGTCTTCTCGATCTGGCCGGCCAGAAAATTCTTGATCTTTTGTGTATTGAAGTGCTGATCCTTGACGAGGCGGACCGCATGTTGGATATGGGCTTCATTCACGATATTCGTAAAATTATTCAGATGGTACCGAAGAAGCGGCAAACTCTGTTTTTTTCCGCGACTTATTCGAAGGAGATCAAAACGCTGGCAGATACGATTCTCCATAACCCGAAGTTGGTTGAAGTGGCACGCCAGAATGCGGCTGCAGAAAACGTTGATCAATCTGTTTTCCACGTGCCAAAATCACGCAAGTGCGAACTGCTCTCTCATCTTATAAAAGAAGGTGATTGGAATCAGGTGCTGGTGTTTACTAAGACTAAGCACGGCGCCAATCGCCTGGCAAAGCAATTGGAAAAGAACGGTATAATGGCAGCTGCCATTCACGGTAACAAAAGCCAGTCGGCACGGACGCTTGCTCTGGCGGAATTCAAAGCCGGTAAAGTGCGCGTTTTGGTGGCTACGGATATTGCCTCTCGAGGCCTGGATATAGACCGTCTTCCGCACGTGGTGAATTACGATATGCCGAATGTTGCAGAGGACTATGTGCACCGTATCGGTCGCACTGGCCGTGCAGGTAGTACAGGAGAGTCAATTTCTCTGGTGATGGACGACGAGATTAAACTGTTGCGTGCTATTGAGCGCCTGATTAAAAAAACGATTCCGGTAAAAAAGATCGAAGGTTTTTCGGTACCGGCGAAAATTTCGGAGGAGGACGAGGCTGCCGGAGTTGAAGCTCACAGGCGCCGCCGCAGTGGCGGTAATAAAGGCTCCTTCCGGGGTGGCAAACCCCATGTGTTCAAAGGCAATAGTGGTGGTGAGAAACGTAGAAGAGTTCCTAAGCGCTGAACACTTTCTAGTGCTGTTGTCTTTTTAAGACATGCTATAGCTATCCTAATATGCGTGCAGGAGCTTTTTCCGCACATCCTTGCCCCTGTCCGGTATCAGCTGGATTTGAGCGGATGCTTACGGCGGATTGTTTGGATCACTTCGTCGAGTTGTTGAAGAAAGCGTGACCGATCACGCTTCTGTAGCGGTGGAGGCCCACCCGTTATCTTTCCTGTGTCACGAAGTACTGCCAACAGATCTCGAGTCGCGACGGCCTCTCCGATGTTGTTTTCCGTAAACGGCTTTCCGGTTGTGCCAATTACACGTGCGTCTTTCTTCAGGCAGCGGTTCGCAAGCAGAATGTCAGCGGTAACCGCAATGTCGTGAGGTTGCACGTGTTCGACAATCCAATCATCGGCTGCATCGAATCCACCCTCTACAACTTCGAGTGCAATCCATGGTTCGTTCGGAACCCTCATCCAAGAGTTAGCCACCAATGTGACATTAAGGCTATATCGGCTTGCGACGCGGTACACCTCCTGTTTGACCGGGCACGCATCAGCATCAACAAAGATATGTAGCAAATGACAATCCTTCCATTATCTTCCCAAAAAATAGCGCCTGTCCCAAATGTTTCTTGTTTTTATTAATGTTTGTCAACAACAAATACTCTACCACTTTTACTTATTCACTATTCAAGACGCGACACAGGCTCCATCTATAACCGTAATGTGCCGGCACGACGTATCAGATCCAAAACAAATCCGACAAACGTTGCCATCCATGCGGCAAGTGCGATGTACAAAAAAATTGGCGGCAAGAACCAGAGAAAATGGAACCCCATCGCTTCGCTCATTCGATGAGTACTAACCGAATACATACCAAGCGGAAAAACCGCGCCCATGTTGATCCAATATGGTGGTGACAAATCGCCGGGTGAAAGTGTAGCGGTAAAAAATGAGTGACATCATCCAGATATACAACATCCCGTCCCATAGCCACATCGAGAGCGCAAGGAAGTTCATCTGCAACTTTACAGGCTAGTCGACGTGGGTAGCGAGCAGTGCACTTAGAACCGCAATCGATTGGGTCGCTACGACTGCGAGCAACCAAGCGCCACTGATTCCTTTATCAAGAGTCGGCTTCTTCTCTTTGACAGTGAAGCCAGTAAATATTGTGTAGGTCAGTCCGATCCAGAGTAAAAGTGCAGCCACCCAGAGTACAGTGCCTACGCGGTAGTTAGCGGTGAGTAACACGAACTGTCCACCAAGGATACAGGTCGCCGCTACAACGGTGAAGAACCCAGGCCCACGCAAATGATCGATCATGTCACCAAAGAATCGACGCGGATATCGAATCATGCGTATCACATTCAAAAACAAAAGAGTGGTATAGACAACGATATTGAGCAGCAACAATGCTCTTGCTATAAATTGCATGCCCAGCAGGTAAGCCGCGAGCGAAACAATACCTGTGGCCATTACCATGCCGAAATATGCGGGTGACAGATCAGCAAGCTGGGTGAGTGCGTTCGGCAGCTTGCGCCGCGTTGAAGTGTCAGTTTTTTTTGGAGTACTTTTCATCTTGTAAACACGTGTGCTATGGAGGTTAGGTCGCGTATAACATCTGAGGTGAGCAACCCCGTTTGGCACAAAAAACTATGAATAAAAATGAAATAAACAATGAATCCAAAGATATAGAAATCGCAAGAGACAAAGGCGTCAACTCCAGTGACTGGTTATGCCTTTTTAATCTAACCTATCATATTCTTCTGGCTCTATATCAGGTACTTTATTTAAAACGGTTTCGAAATCTTCTCTTTTCCCTAATTTTGCCTCTCTCTTTAAATAATCAATCGTCATAAATGCGGATACCTTTTCTGCTGCAGCACTACTCAAAAACTGATTAATAGAAATTCCATCACATTTTGAAATTTCCTTAATCTTCTTATGTAGTGAATCTGGTAATCGTATACTCAATGTACTCATGATTAATCTCCTGGTCGGTATAAATTTTTGTGAAATCACCTCTTAATAATATCTCTTGATATTCCGTGTAAAGTGGTACCGAAAGTAAAGTTTGAATTTTATGATTAGGCAATTGCGAAATTATTTTATATGATTTGTTATATATTCATTCAATGAGATTTATTTTCAAGTATTTATTATAATTAATGAAGTCACTGTCTACGGTGAAAACACGGAGTTTTTCAAGATTTGCGACAGCGCAAATTAAGAAATCAGTTGTTGATCCTTGAATACCATTTTTACGACATAAATTACTAAATTCTGCTGCTTTAACAAAGTGATCTGTTTTTAATAAAATATCTTCAAAAGAAGATAGGGTATGTTTTAGTTTATTAAACTGCGAGGGACTTGAAATTCCAGAAAGAAGTTCTTGTCTGATAGGCCCAATCATAACAACTCTCCCATCATTGATGAAATCCTTTAGCTGTTTTGTAAGATTTAAATTTGGAGATTTTTTCCTTAATACATGAGACCAGATGCAAGTATCTACCAGAACTTTCATCTTTTTCTGGCCTTTTTATAATCGAAATTTTTATCAAATTCAATACTACCAAACAAATCAAAAGCTTCTAATTGTTTTTTATGAGCAATGTATTCCTTTAAAGCTGTCGTTACTGCTTCTTTTTTTGTTTTATGATGTCCAATTTTTTGAGCTTTAATTATTAATTTATCATCTATAGCCAAATTTGTTGCCATAACAATCTCCTTTCACACAAAAAATAACACAATAGTATGTGTGAGTCAAGACGTAATTTATAACGTAACATATAACGTTTCGCATAAGCAACCACCACCTGTATGTGATGCTTGCAAATGAGGCTTAAAGCGGCAGCCCAAATAAATATTAAACTGCATAGTTATTGGTGGTTGGCTTCATGCGCTCGTTATATGTTAAATTATGCAACCTTTTTAACTTCTTTGCCTATTTCACAAAGAAATTCTGGAGCAAAATCAGCTCCATTAGGCCATTCAATTGTTTTCGTTTCAGGATTTACCTTTACTTTATTAAAAACATTTTTGTCTTTTAGAGGTTCAAATATTTCGCCGTATAACTCACTCTTTAAATCAACGTCCTTAACCAACCCATTGTTAAAAAATAACCTTAAGCAGTAATCTTTTAAATACGTAACGTTGTCATCATGTATAAACATTTCAGCCCTCCTACACTAATGGCTGAATCTTGTTTAATTGTTTGCGGCTTCTTGCCAATTCCCAATTAATTCATCTTTATGAAGAGGATTATAAAGGATTAGAGACATGCAGTCAAGGGGAGATTTGACCCCTTTACTAAAAATCGCAAGAGATAAAGGCGTCACCTCCAGTGACTGGTTAGGTCTTTAATAGTCACTATTTCTACTAGCGTTGTCGATGTTTGTCAACAACAAATACAGATTTACAGCACTAATCACAAATTAAGGAGTGATTCCAGGCTTCCTTAATACTACCCTAAACTTACCCGGATTTCTGTATTTAAACGGCATCGTCACTTTCTATGATTTTTCCATTGCTTCTCATTAGACAAAGAATCAATTCTCTTTTTTAGTATCTCAGCTTTTTGTCGAAAAAACTCCTTTCGCTCTTTAAACGACATATCTTTAATTAAATCATAATAATCATTACTAATATTTCTAACCATATCAACGGCTTGTATTGTCATAGTTTGTTACCTCCCTTGGTGAGTAAATTTGCAAAGGCTTGTATCCAAATTCTATATTTACTGAATTGAATAATCTGATTTTATCAAAATGAACAATATGTTTAAAATTCCAGCTCACTAAAACATCTACATTAGCTACTGTTGATAAGGCTATGTGTAAGGCATCATCAATATAATTTTTACTTAAGATTTGTCTTTTTAAATATTCATCTGCTAATTCCGATGACTCATTATCTATTTCAACAAATTCTGGATTACATGATAAAAATTCAGAATATTTAAGTAAAACTTCATTTGGTGCTTTTTCTAATTCAGCAGCAACAATATTGGATAACACGGGAATAAAATTTACCTCTTGAAAGTCCTTGAGAAGTCCATTTGACCAAATTCGAAACTCAGAATCACAGCAACCACCTATGACAGAGGTGTCAATATATATTCGTAATTTTTTCATATTGTTTTACCATTTTTTTGCTTGCGTTGAGGCGAGATGCATCGTTTGGCGTATACAATAATGGAAAAAAATAAAATAAGCAAAGAATCTGAAACTTAAAAATTGCAAGAGATAAAGGCGTCAACTCCAGTAACTGGTTATGGTCTTTTTTTGATTATCAGGTTTAAGAATTAAAGAAATGGGTTTTTGTTCCTTTAATGAGCTTACTTTTAATATTGAAAAACCAATGACTTCTCCACCCTTATCTACTTTCTCCATAACAGCATCATTCTCAGTTTTTTTAAAAAAGCCTTCTTTTCTCTCAAACAAGACTTCAAGGTAATCTCCCTCTTGGTCGTACCATACTTTTATTTCTTTTCCCATAATATTTCCCCCTTTTTTATTGTATCTGTGAAGTATGCAGTAATAATAAACGAGTCATCAATCCGCGATTTTATTACAATACAGAGATATTTCTCGGTTACAGGCGTTCTGGAGTATTTTTTAAAAAATAATTTACTTCATTATCTGTCTTTGATCTTACGATCATGAAAGGACTGTTAAGTGTGTCCTTTATTTTATCGTATTGATTTAACATTTCAGGATGATCTTGTGCAATATGATTTTTTCTGTCATCTGTAAATCTTATATTTCGATTCTGACAATCTTGAATGATTTCCATTTTATTGTTTTAGAACCCCATAACGTCTGAGCTAAGCTAACCCGCTTGGCGGATAGAGCTATGTATAAGAATAAAATATAAAGGAAACTAAAAACATGAAAACCGCACAAGATAAAGGGGTTAGCTTCAGCGATTGGTTATACTTTTTTACGCTTAAAAAGGGAAATGTCTATAGATTTCTCTACGGTGAAGAAATCTTACAAATATTACGGTCTCATCTTCAAGTTTGATCCCTATACGGTAAACGCCTATTCCGATTCGATAGTATTTTCCACCACTTGTAAGTTGCTTAACATTTTTTATTTCCATTAAGTTTGGAGTGGTTTCAATTGTATCAATTACCGCTTTAACCTTCTTCAAAATATTTTTATCATTAATTTTTTTAAGGTCTTTGGAGAAACTTTTCTTAAAGTCAATTTTCAAGATTTCCCCTCGATAATGTTAAATATTTCTTCTCTGCTTGTAGATTCGGTGGATTCTCCTTCCTTAATTGCATTTGTTAAGGCTATGTCTTCTATTGCTTCTGCGACAATATCGTGGAACAGATCCCTTTTTTGCTCAATTACTTCTATAAGTGTTTCTTTTAACAAATCTTTAAATTTCTTTTCTTCAACCGATAATTGTACCATTTTGACCTCCATTATAATTTGAAATATAACATTAAGCGTCTATTTTTGTTAATCCAATAATCTATTGAGGTATATAATCAATATTTTCATTAATACCCTCAAGTTTATTTTGGCTTTCCAATTTTTTCAATTGTTTAATATTTTTGTACGTTTCGTCAATTAAGATATTCCTTTTCTGTAGATACTTGGGCAGAGGAACATTAATATCTTTGTTTTCTCTACACATATAAAGATATCTTTTTATTATTTCCAACTCTCCTTTTGCTTTTTCTTGTTTATTACGATATCACAAATCTTTAACCATTTCTCTGATTTCCTTTAATATTTCACCAATACCTTGAAAACTGAAACCACCTGGAGATGATATTCTAATACGATAGACTTGTAATCTTTCGTGTTCATTTGAGTAAAAGTCTAAATTCACACCTCCTGACCTCGGAGATTTCACAAAGAGACCAATTTGTAAACAAGCCGCATTTTTGTGCCAGGAAAAATCGTTTCAGTTTCATTGAGTTGCTTACAAAGATTTAGTGCTATTTTATTTGATTTCTCATTGCTCAGACTATGAAGTAATACGTTTAATATATTATTTTCAGTATCAGGTTCAAGGTCTACTTCTGTTGAAAATATCTGTCGTAGCAAGACTCTTGTTGTCTTTCTCTGTGATAGTTTAGGTTCGATCATTGATGCCATCGCTGTCTCTGCTCTATAATCTATCATCTTTATTGTATCCACTATATGCTTCTTCTCATTCATCAAACTACTATACTGCTCACACTCCGGCAACTCTCCAATCGCAATATTCTTCTCCATCTGTTTGCGTTGTATCTTTAAGCCTGCTATTTCATTTCTATATAATTCTATTTCTTCCTGCAACTGCTTGAAAAACTCAGGACTATAACCCTCTCTATCAAAGATAACCGAAAACCTTGATAGTTGTAAATCTTGTGCAAGCTCTGATTCGGTTGGTTGATTGGACACTTCTTTGAGTAGCTTCGGTATGATGTCTGTTTTCAGTACTGATAGTAATCCTTTATTATGCGCACTGCTAACTACAAAATATGGCTGGCCAATAGCATCATTAACCCAGTAATCGCTCATCCCTCTTAAGCACAGCTTTTCACGTGTTACAAACCTTTTAGGCAATTTTGTCTTTTTCCCATGATAAACCCTTACTCTGCCATCGACATACAATAACCCGGATATCACACCTGCAGATGCCATCCACTCTCTTGATAACTCACTATTCCATTGCTGCGCGTTATTCTGCTTTGCCAATATACTAAGCTTTCCACGCATCGTCTTAACCTCAGCGACTCGATCAAGGCCAACTACCTTTCCCAGCTCTCCAGGACTATGATATTGGAGCGATTCAATATTCTTTTTTCTCAGTAATGCCGCAAATGCTAATGTGATAAATATATGCTGCAGGTTGTAATAACCTTTGGGAAGTGAAAAATACTTATTTGTATGCTTTAATAGACCATTTGCTAAAAGGGCCGGTAACGCAAAAAGAACCCCTCCATTTCCAACATCGCTGGCTTTCTCAAAACACGTTGTTGCCTCCGTTAATTTCCCGATACTTGCACTAATACGCTCCTGTAGACGTGTACATCCTTGCCCTAACGCCGCATCTCTATCTTCTTTACTTCTCTGGCTTTTATTACTCGAGTCTTCTACTTTTTTTTTAAATCCTTATTTTGATGCAATCTCCCTTCACAGATAGCTTTGCGTAAAATACTAATATTCAATCCTAATTCTTCCGCCACTTCTTTACCGGTATGTGCCTCATCGAGTAACGCTTGCACTGTTTCTATTACCTCAGGTGTCATCACTCGCAGTTTGCGTCTTATTTCTTTCTTATAAAACGCTCCAGGCCCTCCTTCGCGATATCTCTTTGACCAACGCTTCATGTTAATCGGATTTAACCCAAAGGTTTTGTTGATCTCTGATTGTGTAGCATTACCTGTTACAAAAAGCTGTGCCATAAACATTTTGAACGAATTCAAATCATTTTCATCGTGGACAAAGATTGGCATCTGACCGTTAAAATAATAAACCCTACCGTCTCTCTTCGCAAAACCAATAAGTTGGTTGATTAACGTTACTTCACTTGGAAATATTGGCAAAAGCATTTGTGGCATTAG
>JAIQZR010000168.1 GCA_021777035.1 Candidatus Scalindua sp.
ACGATTTTTATAGCCTGTGACACGTTTAGGTGTGTTAGTCCTCCAGCTACTATTATGGGTATGGATGTTTCTATTTTTTTTACAATTTTCCAGTCAAAAGAGGTGCCTGTGCCTCCCACTTGGTTTTCTGAATACCCATCGAGCAGGATAGCATTAGGTTTATATTTTTTAATTGGATTGATATCTTTTTCGTTTTGTATTCTAAAGGCCTTAATAGTTTTAATATCTTTCAATTTACTAATGATATTCGGAGGTTCACTACCGTGAAGTTGTATTGCGTCCAGACCACAAAATCTGCAGGCGGCTTCGATATCTTCTGCTGTTTCGTTGACAAAGAGTCCAACGGTTGTAACGAATGGAGGTAATTTCCGTACAATAGCTCGGGCTTTTTCTTTACTGATCTTTCGGATACTCTTGGCAAACACAAAGCCAATAGCATCTGCACCGTAATCGACAGCAAAAGTTGCATCATTTAAATTTTTTATGCCACAGATTTTTACCTTAGTCATCGTCCAGACGATATCAAAATATGTATATCAAGTCAAATTGATAAATTCATGAAAAAACGCCTTTAGATTTGTTCTAAGTATAAAAGGTTGGATATATTAAACAGTTTTTGCTATAAGCGTTTGTACAAATAATTTTAATTCAGGACAGAGGAAAAGTATTATGAGGGAGTTTAAAGGTTCAAAGTCAGTTAAGATGCGCTGTAAACGATCACTTTGGATATTAAGTGTTATAGCTATTATGTTTTTTACCTTTTCCTGTGGAAAGTCAGACAGGACGGCACAGGAAGAGATAGGGATGTTAGAGGGAAATGTAGCTGCTCAATACGAAAGTGCCGAACTGTTTTATGAAAGTCGAACAATTTTCAGGATGCACATGCAGGACTTGGATGAGTGTGAAGACGCTTTGATAGATTCTGTTGACAGGCAGGATTGGGAAGGAATAAAAAAAAACGCAATGGATTTGAAAAATGCATCTGCTGTGGTCTTTACCGGTAAGGATAGCAAAGATCTGCCGAAAGAATTTGTACTGATAGATACCATGTTCCATTACCAGGCGCTTGCCGTGGTGGAGGCTGCTGAATCCAGGGAAATGGTAAAGCTGAATATAGAATATGAGAAATTGCGGGATACCTGTGACCGATGTCATGAAAAATATAAATCGAAAGATTTGTAACAGAGGAATATACACCTACTCTTCCACTTTTTTATATTGAAATTCAGTCAATGTTTTATTATTATCGCGGTTTACTTTATCAGAAAATTTATATTAAAGGTTATCGTTCATGAGTTTAGATAAAATAACAAGTATTCTTGGTGATGAAGAGGCAGAAAATTTACTAAATCATGAGGCTAAAGTTTCTCGTGAACAATTGCATCTGCCAGGCCCGGATTTTGTTGACCGGATATTTGCACTTTCAGATCGACCAACGCCGGTTTTACGGAGCTTGCAAAGTATATTTTCTCACGGGAGGCTGGCAAATACCGGTTATGTTTCAATATTGCCGGTGGATCAGGGCATTGAACACTCTGCCGGCGCCTCATTTGCGCCAAACGCCATATACTTCGATCCTGAAAATGTTGTTAAACTCGCGGTTGATGGTGGGTGCAATGCAGTTGCGTCTACGCTGGGCGTTTTGGGTATTGTGGCTAGAAAATATGCCCATAAGATACCATTTATTCTAAAACTAAACCATAATGAGCTTTTAACCTATCCTAATAAGTTTGACCAGGTAATGTTTGCGTCTATTGAACAGGCAAGAGACATGGGTGCTGTGGCGGTAGGGGCTACAATTTATTTCGGTTCCGATGAGTCGACACGCCAGATTGTAGAGGTCAGCGAAGCATTTAATATTGCACATGAAATGGGAATGGCGACGATCCTCTGGTGTTATCTACGGAACTCTGCATTTAAAAAAGATGGTGTCGATTATCACACATCAGCAGACCTTACCGGGCAGGCCAACCATTTGGGAGTGACCATTGAAGCTGACATAATCAAACAGAAATTACCTGAGTGTAACGGTGGTTACAACGCCTTGAACGAAGGTGGGATTAGCTATGGCAAGACCCACAAGAAAGTCTATTCTGATTTATCATCAGACCATCCAATAGATTTGACTCGCTTACAGGTGATCAATTGTTATATGGGCAGGGCAGGTCTTATCAACTCAGGTGGGGCTTCCGGAGAGAACGATCTTGCTCAGGCAGTAAAGACTGCAGTTATCAATAAGCGTGCTGGAGGAATGGGACTTATCAGCGGGCGGAAAGCTTTCCAGAAACCTATGGATGAAGGTATTGCGCTACTAAACGCGATTCAGGACGTTTATCGTGAAGAGAAAATAACAATTGCGTAAATTAAGGATGCTGAAAAAACACGCCTGGTTTTGTACTTGTTCCGTTTTAAAATTGGTGGACTTTGATTGCTAATATGTCATCCTGAAGGAGGGATGACTGAAGAATCTCTTTGCAGAAATCACACTAATCTCACGATACTTCATTTGCTTAACAACGACAGAGTCTTCACTTCACTCAGAATGACAATGGCGTTTCCTCTTGAGGTGCATGCAGTTAAAAAGAAGATTCCTCATTAAATTAATTTTCCAAGTTCACAATTTCATCGGCTAATAAAAGCGTTTTTCTAACCAGTTTCGCATTTGGAATATCAACTGACATCACTTTCCTTACCGCCTCTTTTTTGCTGGCTCCTCCTGCAGTATGTCGACGGAGAAGCCGTTCTTTAACTGTTTCTAGTGGGGTGTCAATGTACCATACATTGTCCATTATTGTGTGTATTGTGTCCCAGGGAGGGACATTAAGGAGGAGGTAATTTCCTTCAACGATGATAAGCCGGTTACAGGGCCGAATAGTGATGGCGTTTTCTACCGGGTTGTGTGTAATTCTGTCGTAAGCAGGACACATTATACTCAGGTTTGGAAATTCATGTAATCTGTTTATTAATTTTACAAAAGAATCGGCCTCAAATGTTTCGGGTGCTCCTTTTCTATTCAAGAGTCCACTTTCTTTCAGAACGCGGTTTGGTAAATGAAAACCGTCCATTGGAACAACGGCAGCCAGGTTCTTTCCGGTACGAAAATTAATTTCATCCGTAAGCTTTCTGGCCAGCATACTTTTTCCTGCTGCGGGACATCCTGTTATACCTAGAAAATATCTGCCTTTGTCTGGTGGATTAGGTAAAGACTTCAATAGCCCAGTAGCCAGTTTGTCTATTAACTCCTTCATAAGGGCGTGGCGTTTTCGTTGTCAGTAGGGGCACGAGGCATCGTGCCCCTACGGGGACTAGCGCTGGTTTAATTTAATCTTGTAGATTTTACTTTGTGTTCCTGGTCATTCCAGTCAAGTATTTTCAGAAATAAATTTCTGGTAGGTGAGCACGTCTTCCCTGCTCCCGATAATTAAGGGTACTCTTTGGTGAAGTTCTGATGGCACGATATCCATTATGTTTTCTTTGCCTGTGGTTGCCATTCCGCCGGCCTGTTCCACAATAAAAGCCAACGGAGAGGCTTCATATAATAGACGTAGTTTTCCTTTTGGGTTGTTTGGATCTTTGTAATCGGCAGGGTATAGGAATATACCACCATATAGCAAATTTCTGTGAAAATCTGCTACAAGTGAGCCGATATAACGTAATGAATATGGTCTGTCTGTGTCGGAATTATTCTCTTTGAGGTGGGCTATGTATTTTTTTGTTCCCTCATCCCAGAACATTGAATTACCTTCATTTGCGCTATAGATTTTTCCCTTTGTGGGGGTCTTTATATCAATATGGGACAGGATGAATTCCCCTACACTCGGGTCTAAAGTGTAACCGTTTACCCCCTGGCCGGTTGTAAAAACCAGCATTGTGCTGGAGCCATAGATTATGTAGCCTGCAGCGACCTGGTCAGATCCTTTTTGAAGACAATCTTCAAGCGTCCCGTCTTCGCCATCAGTCTTTTTTCGATGTATGGAAAAGATCGTACCAATGCTGACATTTGCATCGATATTGGACGAGCCGTCAAGAGGGTCAAAAAGCAGTACATAATTGCCTTTAGGGAATTTATCAGGAATGTGTATAACCTCATCATTCTCCTCAGAAGCCATTATGCAGAGATGTCCTCCATGATCCATAGCTTTAAATAATCTGTCATTGGCATACTCATCCAACTTCTTTACTTCCTCACCATGCACATTTTCTGTACCGGCAAGGCCAAGAATATCAACAAGACCGGCCTTATTAACCTCTCTTGATATGATCTTTGCCGCATATATTATATCCATTAGCAATCCCGTCAAATTGCCGGTTGCTAGAGGGAAACTTCTTTCCTGCTCTATAATATGCCGTTGTACGCTCATTCCCTTTTGTCCCACTAAAACACCTCCTGAAGGTTTCGAGTTTTAATCATCCGTTTTTTTCTTGGTTTCCGGTTTCTTTTTAGTTGCTACTTTTTTCTTAGTTTCCGGTTTCTTTTTGGTTGCTACTTTTTTCTTGGTTTCCGGTTTCTTTTTAGTTGCTACCTTTTTCTTGGTTTCCGGTTTCTTTTTGGTTGCTACTTTTTTCTTAGTTTCCGGTTTCTTTTTGGTTACTACTTTTTTCTTTGCTGTCAGCCTATTAGAATCTTTTTCATAGCTACTAACAAAAAACTTTATGGCTTTAATTACATCATCCATATATACGTCCGTATCGACGCAATAACCATAAGGTCTTTGATTCGGGACGGCATATATTGCTTTTGGCATGGCAGCCATTAATCCTGTCCGTAACTCTTTTTCGCATGCGATGGCCACCACTCCCTGTACTTCCTTAGCCATGACTCTTTTGAGGGCGACCCTGCCTCCACTGGCTACTGATATACTTATGCCATACTCCTCTGACAATTCCAGCAGGTCTTTCACCTTGCATTTTCCACAACGTATGCACTCATTGATGTCGTGTTTAATATTTTGTTTGCACTTTGAATTTTGTATGCAGTGTGGAAAAAGGAGCAGTAACCCTTCCGGTGGGCATTTCTTCTTCCTCAGTCTGGTCATCAGATTGTTAAGTGAAACAAATTTTTTATCTATAATTTCCATTTTTATGTATATCTCCCGTATTCGAAGATTTTTTCCTATCTCGCACGTTTATTGAAACAAACAGTTCACTTTAAGGTCATTACCTCTTGAAAATGCGGCAGCACTCATCATCCGCTTGCCCTCCGGTTTTACCTCTTTGATCCATATACTGCCATTTCTTGTAGCAGTCTTGATGCCTTTACTTGAAATGTCTATAATTGTACCTGGCGTGATAACTGTTTCGTCGTTAGCAGAATTCTCTCTTTCTGTCTTTAGGATTATTATTCTCTCTTTTGAATTATTCTTTATTAAAAAAGTATAAGCAGCGGGTTTCGGATTCATGCCTCTTACAAAATCATGTATTCTTTCTCCTCCTTGATTCCAGTCAATCAGGCCGTCTTTCTTTTTGATTTTTGGCGCAAGGGAAACGAGACCCTCGTCTTGCTGTGTATATTTTGCATTTCCAGTTTCAATTTGCATTAAGCTTTCAGATAAGGTATCTGCGCCAAGCTTGCTCAATCTCTCTGCAAGCCCTCCGGCAGTTTCTTCAGAACCAATTGTTAGCGATTTACGGAAGATAATATTACCTGCATCCATTTTATCACTCATAATAATAGTGGTTATCCCTGTCTCTTTCTCTCCATTGACGACTGCCCAGTTAATGGGGGCTGCTCCGCGATACTTGGGTAGCAGTGAGGCGTGGATATTTACACACTTATGTTTTGGCAAATCCAGTATTTCGTTTGAAATCTTTTGTCCGAAAGCGACAACCACAATAACATCGGGATTCAGCTTTTCGAGTTCCTCTATGACCTGCCTGCTATTTACATTTTCAGGCTGTATTACCGGTAATCCCGCATCTAAAGCTATGCTCTTGATGGGAGGCGCTTCAGGCTTGCCTTTACGTCCTTTAGGTTTATCTGTTTGCGTGAGAACAGCTATAACATTATGTTTAGATTCAATTAAGCATTTTAAACTGGGGACTGCAAATTCAGGCGTACCCATAAAAACTACATTCATACTGTATTTCTTTCAAATCCCTTATCCGTGTAAAGAATAGCTTAAATTTTTTCTAAGACAAGCCCAAAAAAAGCCCTTTTACCGGGAATAATTTCTTATAGAATAAATTCGAAGCACGAAATCCGAAATTAGAAACAATTTTCAAATCACCAAAATTCCAATTTCAAAAACAACTGTCTGAAACGTCATTCAAAGCGCTAGAATTTGACTTTCACAAAATATCTTTTGTTTTGAACATTTTAAATTTGAATTTCTGATTTGTTTCGTATCTCGATATTCTTATTTCGAGTTTTTTTACTGCCAAAGCTTAAACAGCTTACAAAACGACGACAACGTGTTGGCTGCTTTGGTGCCTTAAGTATCTAAACTAACGCCGGCTTTGTTATTTCGATAAGAGAGTTCAAGCTCTTTTAGTTTCGGTTGGTTGGCGATTGTACTTGCAGGAGTCATTTTTTCAATAAAAAGACAACCGTTTAAGTGGTCGATTTCATGCTGCCACGCACGACCTAATAGACCTTCCGCTTCGATCTCAAGCTTTTCCCCTTTGAGGTTGTATGCAATGACCTTAACATATTGCGACCGTATAATCTTTCCCATTACGTCCGGAAATGACAAGCAGCCTTCTTCTTCTAAAGTTTCACCTTTTTCTTCAATGATATGCGGGTTTATGAAGACCCGTTCGCCGGTTTTCTCGCCAGTGACGTCCAATACGACTAAGCGTATTGACAGCCCTGCCTGTGGGGCTGCAAGGCCGATTCCGCAAGCATTATACATTGTCTCCAGCATCTTCTCGGCAATTTGGCAAATCTCGTTGTTTATCTCTTCAATTGGCTTAGCCTTGATTTTTAAGACTGGATTTGGGTAAACTACTACTTCCATTTTCTTATGATATTACTCAGGGTTAATAGCTTTAAATTAATGAAATATTACCGAATCAGTATATAGTATTAATTCCGGGAAAAGCAAGGATTATTTGTTTTTTTGTTGACAATGGCAATTCGATATCATAAACTTATCCTTTTAAATACGAGTAAGTTAGATCAGATAGTTAACAGAGTATATATAAGGAAGAATTGATGCCAACTAGAAAATCCGCGAAGAAAACCATAAGACAAGATGTCGTGCGTAGGATGAGAAATAGAAGTGACAAGTCTGCGTTAAGAACCCAGATAAAGAAATTTGTTTCTGCCATTAAAAGCCATGATTTCGATGAGGCAGGGAAGCACCTGTCATTAGCTACAAAAAAGCTTGATAAAATTGCAGCTAAAAATATAATACACAAAAAAACAGCATCGAGAAAAAAATCTCGTTTGACCAAGTTTCTCAATAAACAAAAGGCCGTAGCTTGATCACAATAAAACACCCGGAGTGCTTTCCAACCTGTTTTTAAGTATCACACATTAGGCCATTTAAATGTTCTTCTATACATTTTGGTAAGTCTAGTAAGTGGTATCCACCTTCCAGGCAGGAGACAATCCTGCCTTCGCAGCAATCATTTGCAATATTTTGTGTGAGTTTAGTTAATTTATTGAAATCAGAAGCTTCTAAACTCAGACCACTTATAGGGTCTAGGTGATACGCATCAAAACCGGAAGATATTAATACGAACTCCGGGTTAAAAGGCTTAACCCTTTTCTTCATTATATCATCAAAAATCTTTAAATATTCCTGAGATCTAGTATTATGCGATAGAGGTATATTAATTGTAAAACCGGAACCACTGCCTTTTCCTGTCTCTTCTCTTGCACCTGTCCCCGGATAAAAAGGATATTTGTGCATGGAGAAATACATTACTGAGGGATCGTCATAAAAGGCATCCTGTGTTCCATTGCCGTGGTGCACGTCCCAATCAATTATTATAACTCTATTAAGGTTGTATTTTGATTGAATATACTTTGCTGCAATTGCAATATTATTAAATAGGCAAAATCCCATTCCTTTTGTTGGAGTGGCATGATGGCCAGGGGGCCGTACCAGGCAAAACGCGTTATCCGCTTTTTTGTCCATTACCATATCAATGGCGGTGAGGAGTGCCCCTGATGCGTATAGTGCAGCTTCATATGAGCCAGGAGAAACATAAGTATCAGGATCTAAGTATCCTCCTCCTGTTTCGGCAATTTCAGCAACTTTTTCTATTTGGCTTATTGCGTGAACAGTAGATACTTCTTCTTTGGTAGCAGCTCTTGGTTTCTTAACATCTAACCTCTGCCAGATACTTGTTGAGCGAAGATGTTTAATCGTATTTATTATCCTTGTCGCATTTTCAGGGTGATCAGTTCCTGTGTCATGTTTCAAATAAATATCATCGTAAATAAGAGTTGTCCTGGTTTTTTTCATAAATAGAATCACCCAGTTTAAATTAATTAAGAACTGTGTGTTTGTTATATTAAATAATTCTTTTTACTAAATCAAATTAATTATAACCAAGGGAGTAGCTGGTAAATGAAAAAAAAAGAAACCATCTCAGACTACGAATTATTGGCCTTGATACACAAATGTATCGATCTAGAAAAACTGAAAGAACTGGATAAAACAATAACAAAAAAGAGAGTGGATAAGCTTTTTCAGGGTGTTGTGGACTATGTAAAAAAAGATGACTCGACTATCTCTGATAAAATAATAACAGGTTCTTCAAATATAAAAAAGAAAACTGATTTAATAGTAGTAAATGTTGACGGCGCATCAAAGGGTAATCCTGGAGAATCAGGAATAGGAGTTGCCATATTCGACAAAGATTCAAATTTAATAAACGAAGCCTGTGACTACATTGGTGTGGCAACCAATAATATAGCAGAGTATAGGGCTCTGGTTCTTGGTGTTAAACTGTCTATAGAATATAACTCGAAGAAGACATTATTTAAATCAGATAGTGAGCTTATGGTAAAGCAGATTAAGGGTGAGTACAGGGTCAAGAATGTGCAGCTGAAGCTTCTTTTTACTGAAGTGAAAGATCTTCTGAAAAAGCTGCCAAACTGGAAAATAATGCACGTTCCCAGAGAGGAAAACAGGGAAGCTGATCTACTGGCAAATAAAGGTGTAGAGATGTCTAATAAAAACAGATAGATAAATTAGACTCTTCTTCAGTTTTTCTGCCCTATTACTTAAGAAAAACAAAACGCTTGAAACCAGACCAAAAAATTGATAAACTCCTTCTCATAGTTTTAAGAACGGGAGGTCACCCCGTTTGTGTGTAGTTACTTTGATTGGTTTTTGTTTTGAAAAGCGACTGTTTAGCATAATGAAGAGGCTATTTTCCCAGTCCGAACAGTTTCATTTGTCAGATAAATAGTCTTTCTCCGCATATCATTTCGGGGCCCATAGCTCAGTTGGTTAGAGCAACGGACTCATAATCCGTGTGTCCTAGGTTCGAGTCCTAGTGGGCCCATTTTAAATAAGTTTTTTCACACACCGAACAGATTGATAGTCAATTCCAATAGTATTATGTCTTTCTATTACAATACTGCTTGTTATGGTATAAAGAGGCAAAGTTTAATTACATGTCCATTTATGGTATTAAAAAACGGAAATAGAGGGGGTAGGCGCATTGGATATATTGAATAATAGAAACAGGTTGTTGATGCTGATGTCTGGTGTTTTAATTGCAATGGCCATAACGTTGATAATTTTTAATTTAACGGGCGTTATGGAATATTCGAAACATAATACAATTACTTTTTCATTACTATTAGCCGCAGCTATATTCTTTTTTATCAAAAACATGAGACGACAATGAGAAGGATTAATATACACGTTGGTGATATTTCTGCAGTTGCAGGGCTTTCAGGCGGTAAAACGTCTGAGGCTATTTGGGAGGCCTTACCGATTGAGAATACCGTGAACACTTGGGGAGATGAAATTTATTTTGAAATTTCCGTTACATCAACTTTGGATGAGACGGCAAAAGAAGTGGTTGAAAAGGGAGATTTAGGTTACTGGCCGACAGGAAAGGCTTTTTGCATATTTTTTGGCTCTACACCAGCAAGTGAGGGTGATGAGATACGCCCTGCCAGTGCTGTTAACATAGTTGGCCAGGTTGAAGGGGATACAGATGTATTTAAGAGAGTGCGGAATGGTGAAAAAATTAAGTTGGAAAGAGTAGAATAACATGTCAAATCTTTTATTAGAGATAGGGACAGAAGAGATACCGGCGGGTTATATAGTTCCAGCTCTCAAGCAGATGGAAGAGCTGTTTGCCGGGCAGATAAAAAAAACCCGTCTCTGCTTTGAAAGCATACATACAACCGGTACGCCAAGACGTCTGGTGTTATTTGTAAGTGGATTACCGCAGAATCAAGAAGATATTGTACAGGAGATAAAGGGTCCTTCGGCAAAAGTTGCCTTCGATGCGAGTGGAGCACCAACAAAAGCATCTGTTGGCTTCGCAAGTTCACAGGGGGTTAAAGCCGAGGAGATGATAGTAAAGGACACACCAAAGGGGAAATATTGTTTTGCCGTAAAAGAGATAGAAGGAAAGAAAATATTTGACCTCCTGCCGGAAATGTTAACATCTGTCATAACATCAATCAATTTCCCAAAATCAATGAGATGGAAATCTGATAAATTATATTTTGCACGCCCGATACGTACAATTTTGGCACTTTTTGATAAAGAGGTTGTCAACCTTGAATTAAATGGCCTAAAAGCCGGACGTAGAACGAGCGGTCATCAGTTTATGTCTGACAATGCTATAGATATTCTTGAGGCTGATTATACGACTTATAAAGAGAGGTTAAAAAGTGAAAAAGTAATAGTAGAGATGGACGAGAGACGAGACATTATCAGGGGAGAGATAAACTCTCTTCTTTCCGTTTACGGTACTACTCTGGATGACGAACAGTTACTTGAAGAGGTGGCTAATCTTGTTGAATTTCCTGGTTCTGTAAAGTGCAGCTTTGATGAGGAATTTTTGGCAATTCCTTCAGAAGTTGTTGAAACATCAATGAAAGATCATCAAAGGTATTTCCCCGTTAAGGATAAAGATGGTAAGCTGTTACCTGAATTTATTGTAATTACTGACAGGGGCCCTGGTGATGGAGAGATTATCAGAAAGGGAAATGAGCGTGTTCTGCGGGCAAGGTTGGCTGACGCAAATTTCTTCTGGGATGAGGATAAGAAGATAACCCTTCATGATAGACTCAAGGATCTGGAAGGGGTTGTATTTCATGAAGATATAGGGAGTTACCATGATAGATGGAAAAGAATTGGTGATCTTGCAAAATTTATTGCCGAAATACTGGATTTTACTCCGGACAGGTTGGAACTGGTTAAACGTGCATCACGTCTATGTAAGGCAGACCTTTTGACAGAGATGGTTGGGGAGTTTCCCAAATTACAGGGAATTATGGGTCGTGAATATGCTCTCGTACAAGGAGAGGATGAAGAGGTTGCAAGGTCAATAGCAGAGCACTATTTACCTAGATATGCTGATGATGTTCTGCCGGAGACAGGAATAGGCACCATACTCAGCCTGGCAGACAAGTTTGATCTGATCGCTAGTTGTTTCGCGGCGGGTTTGATTCCTTCCGGTTCTCAAGACCCTTACGGGCTTAGAAGACAATCACAGGGGATAATTCGTATCTTAGAGGCCAAAGATCTTCGTGTGTCTTTAATCGAAGTGATCCAAAAATCATTTTTTGAAATACCTGATTATCTACCAAGAGAGCAGTTCGATGATTTCATAAAATTATCGCAAGATAAAGAGTCATTGACGACTGTAGCAAAAATTCGTTCTGGTATCGATAGTATCAAGGTTTATGGGCAGATAGTGGATTTTTTCAAGGACAGAATATATAACATGTATATTGAGAGGGGTTATCGTTACGACATTATCGAATCAGTAATGAAGGTCGGTTTTGGCAATATATCAAATCTTCTTTGTAGATTAGAGGTCATAACCAAACTCTCCAAAACTCCGATCTGGCAAAATCTTGTAGCCGTTGTAGACAGAACATTCAATATAGGGAAAAATTGTACAATCCACGGTGAGGTAAATGAAGAGTTATTAGAAAAGGAAGAAGAACGAAAATTGTGGGCGGTATATAAGAAAGAAAAAGAGGGCCTACTTGCGTATGTTCCTACAGGAAGATATGAAGAGTTATCTTTTGCATATAATGAAGCATTTGAAAAGCCGGTTCATGATTTTTTTGAGAACGTCTTTGTAAATGTAGAGGATGAAAAAATAAAGGATAACAGACTTTTACTAGTTAAGAAGGTGAACGAACTCTATGTTGAAAACATTGCAAACCTCTCATTTATCGTTGAACATGATAGATGAAGCACTTGTCGAATCATTTCTAAATTATCTCATCGTTGAATGCGGTCTTGCTGATAATACCATAAAGGGATATAAGGGAGATCTCCGTAATTTTTCAAATTATCTGCAGGGTATAGGAATTGATCGTTTTCAGGATTTACGTGCGAAAATGATAGTAAATTTCATAGAAAACGAAAAACAGAGAGGGCTTTCTGAGAATTCAATCTCCAGATGTCTTGTTACCGTAAAAATGATCTATAAATATTTGATCATGGAAGGAAAGATCTCTGTAAATCCAATGTCTTCAGTCAGTACACTTAAACTCCGGAAGCATTTGCCGGAAGTACTTCATTACAACGCGATTGAGGAAATGTTGCGTGCGCCTGACTGTAATGTTAAGCTTGGGATACGGGATAAGGCTATGTTAGAGCTTATGTACGCGACAGGTGCGAGGGTTTCTGAGGTTGCGTCAGTTAAAGTAAGCTGGATAAACTTTGATTACGGTTATATTAGATGCCAGGGAAAAGGTTCTAAGCAGCGTATTGTACCTATGGGTTCAGAAGCAGCCAACGCGATTAAAAGATACTTACACGAGGTGCGTCCTCTACTATTGAAGATAGAAGATGATGAGCCTTTGCTGTTTCTGTCCAGGACAGGTAAAAAGTTGAGGCGAGAGAACATTTGGAGCATTGTAAAAAAATATGCTATGAAGGCGGGAATTCGATCAAATATATCTCCTCATACACTAAGGCACTCTTTTGCAACACATCTATTGGAAGGGGGGGCGGATTTGCGATCAGTTCAAGAAATGCTTGGGCATTCAAATATCTCTACCACCCAGATTTACACGCATATAGACAGAAAATATCTTAAATCTGTACATCAGAAGTTTCATCCGAGGGCATGATATCTTTAATTTGTACCTAAGCCTTTATGTTTCTCCAATTATATCTATTACTTGTTTCTTTCTTTGTTCCATTATCGCCTTTGTCTTTCCTTCCAGGTTCAATCTGAGTAACGGTTCAGTGTTCGATTTTCTTACATTAAACCACCAATCTTCGTACTCAATGGTAACTCCGTCCAGATAATCGATCTTGGCGTCTATAAAGTGTTCAGTGATCTGTTCAATCTTCTTATCATTGTCTGCAACCTTAAAATTGATTTCGCCAGTTGAACAATATTTCCTCAGGGGTGCAATAAGGTTAGACATTGGTACATTTCTACTGCTTAGAATATTTAAGACTTCTATCAGGGCAATTATTGCTGAGTCTGCAAAATAGTTTTCTCTGAAATAGTAGTGTCCCGATAGCCCACCTCCGAAAATGGCATTTTTTTCTCTCATAGTGGCCTTTATGTAAGAATGCCCAACTCTTTCCCGATAAGGACTACCACCGGCTTTTTTGATTTCTTCAGGCAATGCCCAGCCTGACCTCAGGTCGTATAAAACTGTAGCCCCCATTTCCTTTTGCAGAAGTTTTGTTGCGATGATGGCCGTTATTATGTCACCTCCTATTTTCTGGCCATTTTCATCTACAAAGACACACATATCCGCATCATAATCAAATGCTACGCCAAGATGGCTCCTGGTTTCTCGTACTTTGTTCTGTAAATCCCGTAAATTACAGCTATCTAAAGGATTTGGTTCATGGCTTGGGAAGGTTCCGTCAAGTTTGAAAAATAACGGGACTATTTTGCATGGAAGGTCTTTAAAGATGATGGGTATCATCTTTCCAGCCATTCCGTTTCCCGCATCTATCACTATTTTTAATGGTCTCAAATTGGTAGCAAAACTAAGAATGTATTTGTTGTAATCATTCAGTATATCTTTTTCAATAATATTGCCGCATTGTTCAGAAACGGGTAAATCTGTTTGTCGTGCTATTTCTGATATCGTAGATAAGCCGGTATCAAAGCTGATTGGCATAGCTTGTTCATGGCATAACTTGAACCCGTTATAATTTGGCGGACTATGTGATGCAGTGACCATAATACCGGCATCGTAGTTATAATTACCTACAGCAAAATAAATAGTATCTGTAGACACCTCACCGATGTCAATGGCATTTACACCCGCTTTTGTAATACCTGCCATTAAGGCGCTGGCGAGTGAATTTGAAGAAAGCCTGATGTCTCTTGCGACTACAATATTTTTTATATCCTCTTTTATACTCTTTAAGAAGAGTACTGTTGCCATTCCTATTTTTTCAGATGTATATTCGTCCAACTGTTCCGGGTATTTGCCTCTGACATCATCGTTTTTAAATATCTGGCGGTCGATTGCCTTGTCTTGATTTGTGGACAATTGCAGGATCTTCCTTGTGCTCGTGTCCATAGGTGTATATTCCGTTTCTTCCTCTGTTAATGTGCCGATAGCTTTATCTCTGTGGTGACAAACAGGGCATTTTGGGTAAAGCGCCCTCTGCCTCCCTTTGCAGACTGACACACTGATCTCATAGCCGTCACCAGGGCATTGGCGTTTTCGTTTTACAAAATAATTTGCCATAATATTTTTGAGAAGTTTTGTAGAGTGAAGCACATATTTAGGTGATAATGGTAAAAAAACAATTCAATTATGTAAAGCAAAAACAAGTAAAAATTTTTTATTTATATGCAATAAAGGTTTTTCCACAATAAGCTAAATTTGAGTGTGTCAGTAGAATTTATAAAGCAGAAAAAAATAACCGACTTTTAAGTCAATTTATAATCATTTTTTGCATAAAAATGTCCAAGGCTTCTAAGTCGAGAGTGCAATGGTTCTGCACTCTAGCCATGCTTCTGGTTTGTTAGTCATTTAATAACTTAGACAGATTGGCATATTAAAAACAAGAACATCTTTTTAAGTCCACAAGTTACCCACAAGTTATCCACAAGTCAAAAACTAGAATGTTGTAATGCGAAATATGCATATGCATGGAGAGCTAAGAGTATAAGCGTTTATATTTAAACACGTTAGCTTGTTCGCACTTGAGAAGAAAAAATGTTTTGAAAATGAGAATCATTTCTTGTGCATAATATTTATTAATAGTAATGCTTTTGAAAAATATTTTTAAAAGCTATTATTTATCTTGTGAAGCTCAATCTTATTGCTATCAATAGCCTTATGGATTTCAAAATTATGTGCCAAAAAAATAAAAAAATATTATCTTTTTAAAGTTTGACACAAAGTTTCATTTTGATAATATTCCCTCTCATAAGGGCGGTGAGAAACCTAAGAAAATCTATTCTTAATTTGTAGTTTCTTATTCGCATTCTGTACTGTTTCATCATTACCCACTATACATGGATCATTCTACAATAAAAAAGTCTACAGATATCTGGAAAGATACTCTTGGTCTAATCGAGTCAGAAGTTGGTATACGACAATTTAATTTGTGGTTTAAAAATACCCATCTGATTTCTTTCGATAATGGATCTTTAAGCATAGGTGTGCCAAATCAATTTGTTCAGGCAAAGATCCGTGAAAATTACGAGCCTCTGATAAAAAATTTGATAAAGAGTATAACCTCAGTTAGTCCTTCAATAAAACTTCAAGTAGAAAATAACGGTCACTCTAAAAAAAGTCATAATGCCGTTACCGGTAGTATTAAATTTGAGAAACCTTGCAGCCAAGAGAACAGTTTTATAAGCAACAAGAAGCTAATGTTAGAAAACTATGTTGTTGGTGGTTGTAACAGATTGGCACATGCCGCTGCACTTGAGATTTCTAAGCCTGGGCCGGTAGCATTTAACACGCTTTTTATTCATGGGTCTATTGGAGTAGGCAAGACCCACCTCCTTCAGGGTATCTGGAACCGATTAAAGGAGAAATCAAATACCGTAAGTGCTGTTTACATGCCTGCTGAGAATTGGACTAATGAATTCGTTTATTCTCTTAAAGGCGGCAGGCTTGAATCATTCAGGAAAAAGTACCGAAGTGTTGATATATTTCTTGTTGATGATGTCCATTTTCTGGCCAAAAAAAATGGAATTCAGGAAGAGTTCCTTCACACCTTTAATACCTTGCATGGTTTGTCTAAGAGAATAGTTTTTGCCAGTGATGCACATCCAAGATTTATGGATCAACTTCAAGAGAGTCTTGTCAGCAGGTTTATGTCAGGGATGATCGCAAAAATTGAGCAACCTGGTTTTAATACCTCGTTACAGATATTACGATCTAAGACTGCAGATTCGCGAAAAAAGGTGCCTGATAATGTTCTTGAATTTATTTCTGAAAAATTCAACGATAGTGTTAGGTCAATGGAAAGTGCAATAACTACGGTAATGGCTTATGCGAATATAAATAAGGTCAAGATCGATTTGAAACTGGCTACTGAAACCCTCAGCGAGCTTTACAAAAATAAAAAGAATATCACTCTAAAGGATATCGAGGGAGTGGTAATCAGTCATTATAATGTTTTGCGTAGCGATATCCATTCTGGGAACAAATCAAAAAATATTGCCCTTGCCCGTCAAATATGTATGTACCTTGCAAAAGTACTTACAGAATCTTCATATCAGGAAATAGGAAAATATTTTGGGAACAAAAGACATACAACAGCTATTTTTGCTATTAAAAAGGTGAAGGAAAAAAATGAGAGTAGTGTTGAGTTCCGATCACATATAGAAAATTTGATCAGAATGGCAAAGAAACAATAATTTTCTTACACTTCGTTTTACTCGCTTCCCGTCAACAGAGATTACCTGAGATCGACTATTGATCTGTCAAGAACATGAGGAGTTTTTAGATTGATTCAATGGGTATTAATATCAATCTTCATTCCCACTACATTTCAATATTTTCCGGAATTTATAGGTTGACATCAATTATACATAAATGTACCATCATAAACTCTAACTTGTTAGAGTGTTTATACATATGAGACCTACTGGAACTTTTACGGAGATAAAAAAACTGAAGGTAAAAGTGGGCCAGGATGAATGTACCGGTTGTGGACTTTGTGTAGATACATGTTCTGAAGTATTCAAGATGGTAGGTGATTTGGCAGTTGTAAAGCAAGTTGAAATACTGCATGGAGTGGAGGAATCCTGTATGCAGGCCATCGAGGATTGTCCTGTTGAGGCGATCAGCGTGGATGAGTAACGTGTTTGGATGAAGTTTACTATACCTATAACTGTTAGTTGCAGAGACTACAGAGTGATAGATACACAATGTACGGACTGTGTGTAGCATCTGTGAATATAATTAGAATAATAAGAGGTATTACTAGTGAATAATGAAAAAACTATTTTGTGCATAGGAGCTGGTTATGTTGGTGGGCCGACGATGGCGATGATTGCCTTGAAAAACCCTGGGTATAAAGTGACAGTTGTTGATATTAATAGTGAGCGCATAAGGGCATGGAATTCTGAAAATCTTCCTATATATGAGCCCGGGCTGTTGGAAATCGTGCATAAAGTGCGTGATAAAAATCTATTTTTTAGTACTGATGTAGATAATAGTATAAAAGAAGCTCATATAATATTTGTGAGTGTAAATACTCCTACAAAAACGTTTGGCTATGGGGCCGGTTATGCCTCGGATTTACAATATTGGGAGAAGACGGCCCGCCAAATATTGAAGTTGTCTGATTCAAGTAAAGTTATTGTGGAAAAAAGCACTCTGCCTGTTAAAACGGCAGAAGCTATGGAAAGAATACTCAATTCGAATGAGAAGGGTATTGTATTTGATGTATTGTCTAACCCGGAATTTCTTGCCGAAGGTACTGCGATTAAAGATCTTGAAAACCCTGACAGGGTTTTAGTCGGATCCAGGGATACCGAATCAGGATTGAGAGCACGTGACAAAATTGTTCAGTTATACTCTTCATGGATTGATAGTGAAAAGATACTAAAGTCAAATGTATGGAGCACAGAATTATCAAAGTTGACCGCAAATGCATTTTTAGCACAACGTATTTCATCAATAAACAGTATTTCAGCACTTTGTGAAGAGACTGGGGCTAATGTTCACGAAGTGGCACATGCAGTTGGCACTGACAGCAGAATAGGCCGGAAATTCTTAAATGCAAGCATTGGATTTGGAGGATCTTGTTTTAAGAAAGATATTTTTAATCTTGTATATCTTTGCAGGCACTACGGATTGGATGAGGTAGCAGATTATTGGGAAAGTGTAGTCAGAATGAATAAATATCAGACGGAGCGTTTTGTCCTGAAGATGTTGAAATCGATGTTTAATACCATTGCCGGAAAAAGAATTGCAATATTCGGTTTTGCTTTTAAAGCAGATACCGGCGATACAAGGGAATCTCCCGCAATTTACGTTACAAAGAAACTTTTAGATGAAAAGGCTGTCGTCGCTATTTCTGATCCAAAAGCACTTGAAAACGCAAAAACCGAACTGAAAGAATGTAAAGAAAATGTTGAATATTGTTCAGACGCATATGCCGCTGCAAAGAATGCTCATGCTATTGCGGTATTAACTGAATGGGAGAGTTATAAGACTTTAGATTATAAGAAGATTTTCGAATCAATGCAGAAACCTGCATTCATCTTTGACGGTAGGAATATATTACCACATAAAGAACTGTTTGAAATAGGGTTTAATGTCATCCCACTTGGTATGCCTGAATTAAGCCATTTTTAAATATTTACGTGTCATTCCCATGAAAATTGGACTCCATTTGTCGTTGTAATAATAATCCTAGATTCCCGCTCAACGGATGTCTGCTCGACAATAAAACTACACCATGTGAAAACAGGGCTTACCATTCACTTGGGAGTTAGGTCTTCACGAGTTACCTTTGAACAGACCCAATTCTGTACTTTTTATTCCTTTTCTAATGTAGATAAGTCTCCTGTTGGCAGTCCTAATTCTCTTGCCTTTAGTAATCGCCTCATTATTTTGCCACTTCTTGTTTTAGGCATATCTTTTGTGAATTCTATTTCTCTCGGGTATGCGTGAGCCGCTAATTGGTTTTTAATAAACCCTTGTATCTCCTTCTTAAGTTTTGGTGACGGTTTGTAGTCTCTATTGAGAACAATAAATGCCTTTATAATTTCACTTCTTTCCGCATCCGGTATTCCAATAACTCCTGCTTCAGCGATCGCTTTATGCTCTACTAGTGCATTTTCTACTTCAAACGGTCCCACGCGGTGACCAGCAGTGTTGATGACGTCATCGGCTCTTCCTACAAACCAGAAGTAACCATCATCGTCAACATAAGCCGTATCTCCTGTAGTGTACCAGCCTGAGATTTTAAAATATTCATTAAACTTATTCTTGTTTGCCCACACCTTTCTCAGCATTGATGGCCATCCACATTTTAAACCCAGAATGCCCTGTTTTCCCGGGGCCAACTCTTTGCCTTTTGAATTAATAATCTTTGCGCAGATACCCGGAAACGGCTTGCCCATTGAACCCGGTTTTATTGGCAAACTGGGGTAATTAGCTATCATTATTGAACCGGTTTCAGTCTGCCACCAGTTATCGTGAATAGGCAGATTATAAACCTGTAGACCCCACTTGATAACCTCAGGGTTGAGGGGTTCTCCTACACTGCATATATATCTCAGACTACTGAGGTCGTACTTTTTAATGATTTCGTTACCCGCTTTCATTAGCATCCTTAAAGCGGTTGGCGCCGTGTACCACACGGTCACTTTGTACTTTTCTATAATTGAGTACCATTTCTCTGCATCATACCTTCCGCTGTATACTACTTGTGAGATTTTGTTTAGCCATGGCCCCCATATACCGTATACGGTTCCGGTCACCCATCCGGGATCTGCTGTGCACCAATATACATCATCTTCTCTTAAATCTAAAGCCCACTTAGTGGTAATGTAATGTGAGATCATATCATTGTGAACATGGGTTACTCCCTTGGGTTTTCCGGTGGTTCCTGATGTATACAGGATAAATAGATCATCTTCCGGGTCAACCCATCTAATGTTAAACGACTCAGACGCTTTATTTGTTTCCGATTCGTAACTGATTTCATTCTTATCAAGGTTTTGTTTAGCGTTGACCAGTATGATGTGTTTGAGTGCAGGCAACTTCTCTTTTATTTCATGAATCCTCTGGCTCAATTCAGGGGTTGTTATAAGCACTTTTGCTTCGCTGTCATGAAGACGGTCCATTACCGCTTCCGGCCCGAATGCGGAGAACATTGGCCCGGCAATGGCCCCTAGCTTTGCTATCGCAATAATACTTACGTAAAGCTCATGGGTTCTTGGTAAAAACAGAAAAACCCGGTCACCTTTCTCTACACCCAGGTTTCTTAATACGTTTGCTAATTTGGAAGACTGCTTTTTTATGTCCGAAAAGGTAAACTGTTTTTCGACGTTGCCTTCGCCTTCCCAGTAAAGGGCGACCTTGTTTTTGCCGCCGTTATCAGCATGCCTGTCTATTGCTTCGTGAGCAATATTTACTCCATCATCAGAAAAGTGATCAAAACAGCTGTTGATATCTTTCCAGTTAAAATTTTTAAATGTATTCTCGTAATTTATTAATCCGTGCTTGACGGGAGTTTTATAAATTATATCTTTATATTTCATAGTGTAGTCTCCAAAGTATTAAATTAGCACAGCAGTGTCCGGTTAGGTTTTTGCATGTAGCACGTAGGGCAATCCTTCCCGCCCGTACCCAACCGGCACGTTCGGGCGGGTAGGTTTGCTTTCGTACATTAAGCGCAAGGCTAAAGCCTCGCCCTACGTATCTTCAGACAGATCGGGCATAAAAAACCGTACTCG
>JAIQZR010000169.1 GCA_021777035.1 Candidatus Scalindua sp.
TAAGAAAGAAAATGTAAAAGTCACCATGTCTTTGAGTAAGTCTAGTGTTGATTTTTTTAAGAAAGAAGCCAAGAAGCATCATACATCTTATCAAGCGATGATCCGCAAGCTGCTTGACTTTTACACAGCACAACATGAAAAGCCCCTAACAAGGCGCTGAAGCTAACCCCTCTATTACGTGCGGTTTGCAAATTTTCAGATTCTTTGTTTATTTTATTTTCATTTGTAGTTCTATTCGCTAAGCGGGTTAGCTCCACATTAGACATAAAAGAGAGTAAATCATAAGGACAACTAGCTATATGCAGGACCAAGAGCACAACATCTTCAAAAAAGCAAAAAGCATTTGGACTCAAATAGAAGAGACCAAAAAAGAAATGGTTAAACACTCTGATGCAATTTTGGGAGATCGCAGCAAGCTTTTTAGCGAGGCAATGCTGCTTCAGCTCACCGCTCTTGTTTTGCTGTCAGAGCAACAGAAAAGTTTAGACATCAAGAGTCGTTATGCTCTTACACTAGCGTCTTCGATTTTTGATCATCTGTTGAGCGGTTGGAATGCAAATCTCCATGCCTACTATCGTGTGTCTTTGAACCTTCTGCGTATTATACACGAATCAACTGTATTTGAAATGGCGGTTGCTCTAAACGATGACACCTTGCAAAAATGGCTAAAGGGGAACCTTCGCATTCCTGAAGCTCGGAAGAAAGTAAAGGAATTTCTTGCCAAAACCTCCGGTGAAGTCGTAGCAGAGACTTGGGGGGAGAGCCAAAGTAAAAGATGGAGACAATTCAACAAGCTTGCACACGCAAGTTGGTGGGGGGTCTCGATCCCTGCAGCCAAGGTGAGAACATCAAGTGGAACTCCGTTATATTCTCCCGCTGGTGGAATCTTAAACCCTGCTCTTTGTTATGACCTTGGCCTTATGTATTTGAAAGAGGCTACCGATGCTATCGTCATGATGGGTCTTGCCTTCTCACCTTTATTAGACCAAGTGGAAGAGTTGGTTGCACAACAGCAAGTATATTTGTCACGGGCAAATGAGGAGCTCCTCAAAGAGGAAACAATAGATTAGTAACAGCTACTTCACATCAAGGAGACTATGTCGGATTAAATTAATGTCTAACAAGCTGAGCTACCGCTCAAGCGATTTGATGGGGCAATAAAAACGCCCCAACAAATCGCTCGAACGAAAATCCGTAGTAACTGGGGTCAAACCTTGATCAGTGATTAAGCGCTTGCATTAAAAGGCAGTTTGTGCTATTGTGTCTGTCATGGCAAGACAATGGCGTATTGAATTTGAAGGAGCTTACTATCACGTCTTATCACGAGGAAATGAGCGAAGGGATATTTTCAGTGATAATGATGACCGTATTTCGTTCTTGGACACTCTGGGAAAGATGTCGGACAGGTTTGAGATTGAAGTATATGCTTATGTCCTTATGGATAATCATTACCACTTGTTACTGAAAACTAATAAGCCCAATATTTCTAAAAGTATGCAATGGTTTGGAACTACTTACACACGTCACTATAATATAAAACACAAGCGAAATGGTCATCTTTTTCAAGGGCGCTTCAAAAGCTTTCTCATAGAAAATGATGAATACCTTATGCTTCTCTCCTGCTATATCCATAGAAATCCTCTACGGGCTGGAATAGTCGGGAGACTGGTAGACTATCCATGGAGCAGTTATTCTATTTATGCCTACGGCAAGAAATCACCGGAGTGGTTACTTACAAAGCCTATTCTTTCTCTTTTAGATAGAAAAAACAAGCACCTTGCATATAGGAAAATGGTACAAAGATACTCCATGGAAGAAACAAAAATATGGGAAGATTTCCGACATGGCCTTTTTTTGGGTTCCCAGAAGTTTATTGACCGTGTAAAGTCTAAGTATTTATCAGAAAACCCTGATGTTGAAATTCCTCAAAAAAGGCAAGTATTAAGAGATACGAACCCTGAAAAGATTCTCAAGAGAGCTGCAAAAGTTTTAAGATGCGATACGGCAAATTTTTTAAAATCATCAAGGATAAGTGATTCAGATAAACTAAATCGTGATTTATTAATCTATGTTTTATGGAGTACCGGTTGGTATAATAGCCAGGAAATTGGTAATTTGTTTGGTCTTGGTTATTCATCCATAAGTCGGCGAGTAACCATTGTGAAATCAATGATTTCCAAAGATGATAAGATTAATAAGAGGATATCAAAAGCTAAATCACAAATCAAGGTGTGACCCCACGGATATTTGCCATGCGGGGTTGCTCACCTCAGACGTTAGCCACAAGAAGGAAGAACATGGTCATTAATATCCATCCATCAGCTGCGAGTAATTTTAATACAAAAGCAGAAGAGCTTATTGGATTGATTGAAGAGTTCCAAAAGGTAGAAGAGAAGAAAGACTCTTTCCCTTCTGATCTTCATGTGGCCGCATCTATTACCGATAAAGATATTATTGGTGATATTGAAGTGGCAACTTCAGATTACCAAGGAAATACAACCGCACGATTCTTTCATTTTAATAATAAGAAATTTGGATTAAATGAAGATAGCTATGGAAAGTTGCGCGATATTGCTGAACGACTTCAGTCTTTAACTGAAATTAGAAGTAAGCTAAGTTGTACATTTGTTGAGAAAGCATTATTTTCCTGGATTTCTAAAAAACACCAAAAAATTGATGTGCAAGACTTATTTGTTGAGTATCTAGATAGTGAGGCACAGACCGTTGTAAAGAAAATAACATCGTGGATACCAATCGCTAACCTGGAAGTTCAATCCGCTTTTCCTATTTCAAATTCAGAAATACGCCCCTTGTCAAAAGCTCTCATAGATAAATGGCAGAGCAAGGTCGAATCCTTGTCTGGCGAGAATAAAGAAAATGCGATAAAGCTATTTGAAAAAATCAGAAAGAAAAATCAAGGCTTAGCGTCTATTGTTACCACTATAGAAGCTGAGCCAGGCTATGCGTCTGATTATGCTTTAGAAGAAGCACAGAAAATCACTGCCGTCCTTGGAATATTTTCTGGAGCAACATTAATACCAGATATAAAGTGCGTTTCAAACATAAAGGGTTCTGAGAATATCGCACAATCAACAATATTTTTTGAAAATGATGAAGATAACTTCCAAATGTCGAGTAGTATTATTGATGCTTCCTCCGCAAAATACTGGAGGCTTGGACAGAGGGAGATTATTGAAATACGAAAAACTGGTATAGATAAAATATCATCATTGCTATCATCTAAAGCACTGAAAGATTTTGAGAAATCTGCTCTTAACTCATTATTTTTGTATTCCAAGTCAGCATTTACTGCTGATCCAGTGGAAAAAGTGGTTCACATGCTGTCGTCGCTAGAAAGTATTCTACTAAAAAATGAGAATGAGCCAATTCAACAAAATTTGGCAGAGAGAATTGCTGTATTTACAGCTCAAAAATTAGAAGAAAGAAAGCATATCATCAAAACGATTAAATCTGGCTATGGTGTGAGGTCAAGATATTTGCATCACGGGCATACCTCATCAGAATTGAAATTAATATCAGAGTTTATGATGCAAGTATGGGTGTTTTTTATTCAGTTGTTGGCTAATATTGACCGTTTTAAAAGCCAGGCAGACTTTGTCAACGCAATAGATGATCATAAGCTGGCATAATGGCTAACAATCACATGCACTCGGGCTACAAAAAGCGCCGCTCGTTCCTCGCTCTGCTTTTTGTAGCCGGTGATGTGGTGCGTTAGATTTTTAACATTATTAATTAATTAGACCAAGTCATGCAAAAAAAAAGTTTCACTACGAAAACTAGTGGCTACACACAAAAAGACCAAAACGAGGCAGAAAAAGCCCTCCTGGAACAATATGAAGAAAGCAAACGCAGGGGAGAAGCAGATCGCCTTATTCGGTATCAACACAATTTCAATTTAGAACTTCACGACAAACAGGCAAGGTTAACTAAGACATTAATAATAATTACTGCTATTTGCACTACCATTGGGACTATTATATCAGCTATTATTGGGGCAGTTATTGGGTCTTTAGTAACACACTGGTTACAATAACACTAAAAAAACAAAACTTATTATAAAAGACGGCACAGTGACTACCGCAATAAGAATACAACAGAAACCAATATTTGCTTTAAACTCTTCACATAAATATTTTATCGTAATTTTTGACATTTTTATCCTTTCCAAAATCTAACAAAGAGATGGACATTGACTCGAAATATACGTGTGATCTACATCTTATTGCTTTGTTTCATTTTAGTTATTCTCTCGCAAGTCATCTCAGGCGTTAGGCTCAAGGATATTCATATTGAAAAACTTGCTTTCATATTATGAAAAGATTGAGAACACCTTAAGCAAATGTGGTTTTCATAAAGAAGAAAGTATTTCTTCTGATTTCAAATCTGCATTTACAAAACGCAACTTGTTTACTAGTCTAGTATTTTTAATAAAGATTGTGGATGATGATAATTTAGATGTAACTACCATAAATCATTTGGTGACATCTGGGAGAGAATGGTGTAAACGTAACTTAAAAGCAAGTTGGATCTTTAAAGAAGCTGGACTTAATATAATTCTTCTACATAAAGGTCAAATTGATTCAAAAATCATAAAGGGGCAAGTCGATACAACAGGTACGCATGCCTCCATTTGCCAAAGCATTACTGCAATTGACATAATAAACAACATTGTAATTCAAGAAAAAACTTGGGTTGTGATAGGAAAAGCAAAGAAGTCTCTTATGAGACTAAAGGAAATCGTCCAACCTCTCTTGTAAGCATAACACACAGGTGGTGGTTGCTTATGCGGAGCGTTAGAGCAGCTCATAATCAAAAATGGCAACTGGCAAAAAAAGAATATTTAGTGATAAACATCAGAATTCCCATAATCTACAAAACTGACATACCATAAAACACTCAATTGATTGATATGCTTTTATAATTTACGTTTTTTGTTTACAGGGACGTGGACGTGGACATATGATCTTTCGTACCACATATAATCGTTTTCAAATCATAATATAAAAGTAATTTTATCATGGAAGAAAGAAGGGGCATTCAATGGCTAGAAAAAAGGGCCGTTTTGTAAAAGCTAGAAAGCCCAAAGTAAGTTTGACAAGTAAAGGTGTGAATGTAAGTAAGCCTAGCATGAGAGTTGGACGCAAAATCGGAATAAATATTAGTAGTAAAGGCATTAGCGCAAGCTTAAGGTCACAGATGGAACATTGAGTACTCGAAGAGGCCGTTCAACTGGTATTTTTAAACTTTTGAAGGGAGGCGGATGTGGTGTTCTTGTCCTCTTTGTCTTAATTGGAATGAGTTTGATCTTGCTTCTTTTCTTATAAATAGAAAATGTTTCTTAATTTAAAGGTGGTTATGCTAACGTTATGTCTATACCCCTAATGTTAAATATAAAGATATGTTTTAGAGCATACAAGCAAGGGAGAGTAAGAGGGGGTTATGGAAGGGAGGCGATAACAGATGAAATGTCAAGACGTACCCATTAATACCGTGAGAGAGAATAATTGGATACAAATAAATTTACATATTTTCCTGCCTATATTCATAGGGGCTTCTATTTACTTATTGTTTAGAAAAGATACTCTGCTTGTTTTTTCTTGGATAGATTATATTGGAGCAAGTGAAATAGTATCCTTCATAAGGGATAATGTTTTCTTCATTCGTAAATATATTCCTGGTTTTATTCTTTATAGCCTTCCAGATGGTATTTGGGTTTATTCAGGCACGGTGGCTTTTGCTATTATTTGGAAAAACTATCCAAACAACTTTCTTTGCGTTTTCTGGATTACTCTATCATTTTCATGTGCTATTGTGGCAGAAATATTACAATTATTTGGAATAGTTAATGGAACATTTTGTTCGTTGGATATTTTATCTTATATTCTATTTTTTTGTTTAGCATTATATCTATATGCTAAAAGGAGGTTGTTGTGGATAGAAAAATAGTAATTAAAAATCTTTTATCGGTTTTAGTTTTTTCAATTTTTGTATTTCTTGCCTTAGGTAGCGATGAAAATGAAAAAACTGGCAACGAACAATCAATTACAAAAAAAGAGGTGAGAAATTGGAAAGAAAAAGAACATTCAACTATGGCTTATATTATGCTTAAAAAAAGCAGTAAGAAGAAACTTGGTGGCACCAAGTAGTGCAAAGTTTCCAGGTGTGTGGGATGGAGTAAAAAGCCATACAAGATATCTTGGAAACCAGAAATATAGAATAGATTCCTATGTAGATTCACAAAATAGTTTTGGAGCAATGATTAGGATCTCTTTTTCAGGTGAAATAGAACAACTAAGTGAAGATGCTTGGCGTACTACTTCATTAGAAATGAGATAGTTTATATGGAGTTATCGAATTATTGAGCATATACAACAGACACTTTTATTTGCAATTCCCAAGATAAAGTGAAGATTATGGTCAGACCGTCATTATTCAATTATGGAAATGGAAAAAACCTAATCGGGATAGGAAGCCGCTCTAGCGGCTCCCTCCCACAGCACCAAACGTACGGGTTCGTATTTGGCGCCTAGCCTGTTTATCACAGAGATATTTCCTCGGGCAAGTCGATTTCATATCAAGTGTCTATCGGGCCGTAGTCGGATAATGGATCTTGCACCATAGCTTACGAATGTCTTCCACGCTTCGGCCACTCTCACCGTTGAGACGGCGTGCTCCACCGATGCAAGATCGATAAGGGGGTGTTCTGCAACACGCCCAATCCCAACTTCCCCGTTCGGGGTTTCCTGAAAACCGGAACTCACAGAGACCTCCTTATCATACTGCCTTCAGACCTTTCCCCGGAAGTTGCTCCAGGTTCTCGTCTTCGGCTGACTTCTGCCATTTGATTTTGGTATCGTAGAAGTGTACCAGGCGGCAAAGCAAAAGTGTACCACACAAAGTAACAGGTCTTATAATATGTAAATTCTGATTAACATATTATAAGGAGGAAAGGTTGGTACATGTGGAAGTAATAAAGATAATA
>JAIQZR010000170.1 GCA_021777035.1 Candidatus Scalindua sp.
GCGCCCAGATCCAGCACCCTGAGCTCTGAAAAGTTGTCATTAGATTGAGAGACTGCAGACTTCAGAATATCTGTTACTTTAGTAGGCGACTGGCACTTCAGTCGTTCATAGAAGATCTGTTCGTACAGGCCCGGGTTCTTGTATATCTCATCATAATCGTGAAACAGAATTCTTTTCTTTTCACCATCAGGATTATTTATATAGAAGAATGCTTCGTCTTGAGCCAGATCTTGAGAGTCACTTCGTGGAAATTGAATCCTGTATCGTTTCTGCATTTGCTACTTATCCTTTCTCTAACTTGACATCGTATTCGTGTTATCAATACATCCACAAGGCTATAACAAGTTCAGCAAGAGAGACACTATGCCATAGAAAGATATTTCGTGTGCGTCGTAGTGGTGTAACTAGTTGCGACCGTCTATTATACACAAACATAGACAATCTGCAATATGTAATTCATTTAATTCACGTGTGTGTCCCATCCCAGTAGTACATAAGTATCTATATGTTATTGATTTTACAAACGTTTTTATTTGGTTTGACACATTTCTACTTAAACTTGACAAAAAAATCTGTTATTGTTAACATTGATTTTCTGTTTTAGAGAGGACGCTTGAATAAAAAGCTGATATCATTAAATGGAAGTAATAACAGAGATTAATAAGATGCGGACAAGGGTGCTTACTTTCAAGGGGAGTAGAAAATCCATTGGATTTGCACCCACGATGGGGGCACTTCATGATGGCCACATAAGCCTGATGCGCTGTGCAAGAAAAGAGAACGACGAGATCGTTGTCAGCATATACTTGAATCCTAAGCAGTTTGACAACAAAGATGATTTTGATAACTATCCTCGTCGGTTGAAAGAGGATATCGAGGTTATACGAGAAGAAAATGTAGATGTGGTTTTTGCTCCCAGTAATGATGAAATGTATCCGGTTGGATATTGCACTAACGTGAGGCAAGATAGAATTACTGATGCCTTGTGCGGCAGGGTAAGACCCGGACATTTCAATGGTGTAACAACTGTTGTAACAAAGCTTTTTAATATCGTTGGCCCTGACAGGGCATATTTTGGCCAAAAAGATTATCAGCAAAGTGCTATCATAAAAAAGTTGGTTGCAGATTTGAATATGGATATAGATATTAAGGTCTGCCCAACAGTTAGAGAAGAAGGTGGGCTTGCTCTTAGCTCAAGAAACAGACGGTTAAATATTGAGGAACGACAGAGTTCACTCTGCATTTACAGCTCCTTATTAAAAGCCAGAGATATGTTTGTTTCCAATATAAGGGACACAAAAGAGATTATAGAAGAGATGTCATCTGTCATTAAAAAGACAAAACACGTAAAAATAGATTATATATCCATTGTTAACATTTGTACGCTTGAAGACCTTTCGTCAATTAATGAAAAGGCTTTAGCTGCTGTTGCGGTATGGATCGGAAATACAAGATTGATAGATAATACTATTCTGGAGTAAAACCATGCTTAGAGAAATGTGTAAAGCGAAGATCCACTCCGCAACCGTCACTGAAGCGAACTTGAACTATACCGGTAGTATAACAATCGACAAGTCTCTGTTACAGGAGTTGGACATCCTGCACTACGAACGAGTTCAGGTGCTTAACATAAATAATGGGGCCCGGATGGAAACATACGTAATCGAGGGTGAACCTGACTCAGGAATTATATGCCTTAACGGGGCCGCTGCAAGGTGGGCAGTCCCCGGTGACAAGATTATCATAATCTCTTATTGTCTTATTGATGATGCCCAGGCGCGAAATTGGAAACCGAAAATAGTCCTGCTGGATGAGAAAAACAAAATTACGAAAGTGATCTCCGAACCACATTCCTGACATCAATGATTAGAACTCTTTTTGAAATACCAATTCCCTACTTTGGCATAACAATTCCCATTTATGCATATGGTTTCATGCTTATGATGGGCTTCCTGGTAGTTATCTATGTAGCGCGTAATAAGGCAAAAGCTGAAGGCATAAACCCGGAAGACATATCAAACATGGGGCTATATACGGTATTCGCCGGTATTATGGGAGGTAGAATTTTTTATGTGATCCAGAATTTCGGTGCATATAAAAACAACCTTCTGGATGTGTTCAAAATTTATGAGGGAGGGTTGGTTTTTTATGGAGGTTTAACGGCCTCTATTATAACCATAGTTATTTTTGCAAAGATTAGGAAACTCCCCGCACTAAAGACAATTGACATTGTCGCCTATGCCTTTGCGCTTGGAGTTGCCTGTGGGCGTATAGGATGCTTTCTTAATGGATGCTGCTGGGGAGATGTCTGTAGCCCTGATTTGCTATGGGCAGTTAGTTTCCCCAAATCGGTTGACGCAAACCTTATGATTGATGGTAGTCCCGCGTTTCTGCACCATCTTGGACAGGGTTTGGTGAGTGTGTCTGATAGTCACTCGTTGCCTGTTCATCCTACACAGATTTACTCGTTTTTTGGTAATATTTCTATATTCTTTATTGTTAAAACGTTCTTTAAACATCGTAGAAGAGATGGGGAAGTGACGTTGATGTTCTGTGCCCTCTACTCCGTAATGCGCTTTACTGTAGAAATATTCAGGGATGATAATCCACTGCTTTTTGACGGTATGACAATATCACAAAATGCCAGCGTATTAGTCCTTACGGCGGCAGTTGCACTTTTTGTAATTGGAAGGATTAAACTGAAAGGGCAGACAAAGCTCTCTTAGTTGCTTACAGTTTCAGAGTTATTAGCATGTTGTCGTTGTATTGTAAGTTGTTCAATCTTGGCAGTTATAAATACGAAACAAGAATATCGAAATACGAAACAAATCAGAAATTCAAATCTCAAATGATCAAAACAAAAGATATTTTGTGTAATTAAATTCTTTGTAGTATGAAAGACGTTTCGGGCAGGAGTTATTGAAATTGAAATTTTGATTATTTGGAAATTGTATCGGATTTCGGATTTCGTGCTTCGAATTAATTCTATAGGAAGATGTTCCCATTGAAAGGGTGATCATACGGATATTAAATCGTTATTCCAGAAACTGTATGATGAGAATGCAGATAAGGTGAAGCAGGCCATAGAAGAGATTGGTAGAGTAGGAAAAGGTAATCTCGGAGCGATGAAAGCCCTTCAGGAATTTTTAAGGAAAGAGAAGCGAATGCCTCTTCGTATTTTGGCTATGCAGACCCTTTCAAGAACAAAAAGTAACTCTCAGTCATCTACTGGAACATTTAAGAAACCCAATATCTTTCAATGTCCAGGTGCGGAAAAGATAAAAAGGGTTGAAATTATAGACGTAACATGCCATCACTGCCATAAAAAGGGTACAGCTTCAGTTGCCGGCTTTGAAAATGAGTTCACCTGTGAGAGTTGCGGTGAGAAAATAGAGCGTGTATTACCTGAAAGCTGTATTGAAAAGTGTCCTGTAGGAAGTGAGTGTGTTGGCCCGGAACGTTACCGAAAATATATGAATGGCAGGGGAAATATTCATCCCATATAGTTCTAGAACAGAACCCATTATTACATATAAAGCACAATGATACTCATTTGCATGGGCAAGATGCCTAGTGCCCCTACAGAACAATTCGATATACTTCTCGTCGGAATCACTCTATTTCAATAATCCTGATGTCAAAGACGACGTCCTTGCCCGCAAGAGGATGGTTGCCGTCAAGGAATACACTCTCTTCGTCTATTTTTACAATTGTTCCCGGTATATCTTGTATTTTTACTACGTTGCCTATCTCCGGTTCAAAGCTTCTGGGCAAATCGCTTTTTACGAATCTCATTACTAAATCTTCGTTTCTCTTGCCGTATGCGCTTTTTGATTTTACTGTAACTGACTTTTCTTCTCTTAACTCCATTCCTAATACCGCTTTGTCAAGTCCACGTGGCATTTGATCACTTCCAACGGTGAATTCCAGCGGTTTTCCAGGCTTTGATTCATCAAACACCGTACCATCAGTTAGGCTGACTTTATATTGGATTTTTACCTTATCATCTTTCTTCACGATTATCTTTCTGCCGCCTGTTTCATTTACACCGGCCATACAAGAATATCCATTAATCAGGACTAATCCGATTAATATAGACAACATAAATTTGGTTTTTATTAATGATTTTGTTGCTTTTAAAATTTTCTCTCTCATTTAATTTTCCTCTATATAAAATAGTTTGTAAAAAGTTGTCTTTCGATGTACTTATGAACAGTATTACTATACATTTTTATATTGATTCCAGTTCCGGATAAGCATTTTTTTCTTTTATTTTGACATTATACTTTCATTCTCAAGTGGTTTCTCTTCGGTTTCCTTTACCGGTATCAGTGCTTTGTCCATATAGGAGCGTCTGCCAGGCTCGCGTTTGATTTTCTTACGTATCGATCTCAGTTTAAAATAATAGATGCCGAAAGGTATAAGAGTGCTAACGGTTTCCCATACCCTGTGAGGATAGAAAGTAATCGGATTTTCCTGGGGCATACCGGGTCGGCGCTGTGTACGTATCTTCCTCCTTAGGAATCCTCCTTGAATCGGGTGCACGTTCCGGAATTTAATGGTTCCATAAAATTGATGAATGTGAAGCATTACGCCATGTTTGAAACATTTTCCGGTATTCAGTGATTTTGTTCTGTCGCTTATTTACTGCTTCCAGGTTTTCCGGGTTAATGCTTTCCAGCCCGATGAACACTCTTCTACAGCCTGCGCTGGCAGCCTTGGAGACAAAATTCTTGATTTTATGAGCAAGCGAATCTATTTGCATGGTAAACTTTACATGTTTAAATCCATGATTTTCACGAAGGTCGATCAATCGATCAAAAACGGCTTCCCCGTTTTTGTTACGAGCAAAGTTGTCATCGGTAAGGAAAAAATCGTTTATATCATTCGATAGATTGGAGCGGATCAGTTTCTCGATATCGTCCGGATTACGGTAACGTGATTTACGTCCTTGTACATTGATGACGGTACAGAAGCTGCACAGGAAAGAGCATTCTCTGCCAGCGTCAAAGCAGCCAATCTTACTGACAAGTCTTTTGGCAACACTTGTTGGCATTATCGGCATTGGCTGGCCTTCCAGACCGGGCAGATCTCCCAGGAAGTTGTAGAGAGGTTTCATTTTCCTCTGATAGGCGTCTTTTAAGAGATTGATAAGTTTTCCTTCCTCGGCCTCACCAGCGAACAGTGTAATGCCGGCTTCCGTCGCCTCTTTCAATTCCTCCGGAAGCTGAGGTAACATGGCAATACAGCCACTTGTATGGAATCCGCCTATTGCAACCTGAATGTGTTCGTCACGGAGCTTTCTGGCAATGTCCATGGTACGAGGAAATTGATTTGACTGGACGCCTACGAAAAGAACAACGCCATTTCCACCTCCATCTTTAAACCTGCGAATAATGTCTGCAACGGGTATGACGATATTCATTTCGTCGTAAGCGTTAATGTCAAACTCAACATCGCTACCAAGGGTATTCTGCTCTGCAGCATCTTGCGTCAAGCCATATATGCAGACCAGTGTATTCGATGGAATCCATGACCTACGCCACTGGATAACATATCCATCATCATCGTAATGGGATGGTTTGATCAATTCAACGAAGAACTTTGTTTTAGTGCTATTACTCATATAATTTTGTTTGTAAGCACCTGTCCAGCCTCTCTTTTGAGAAGACTCCAGAATTGGAATTCTCTCAAAAGAGAGGCTGGGTTTTAATAGGCAGATATTTTTAAGTAGACTTTTTTTTGCGATGTTTTATTGCGACTTTATTTATGGCATTCAAATATGCCTTTGCACTTGCTTCTATTGTGTCCGTGCTCACGGCACGCCCTCTATAGGTATTGCCTTCAATTTCCACATCTACGCTTGCTTCTCCCAGGGCATCTTTTCCACTGGTTACCGACCTGATATTATAATCGAGAAGAGTTCCTGTAATTCCAGTTAATAAGTCGACGGCATTAAAAATGGCATCAATTGGCCCGTCACCTTTGGCTGAATCGGACACGATTTTATCTTTTCCGATACGGAGTCTGATGCTGGCTATCGGTACCGGGCCGCAATTTATACTTAAACTGTCGAGTTCGTAAATATTGGGTACTTCTGATTTCTCAACCTGTATTAATGCCTCTATATCCTGGTCATAGATTTCTTTTTTCTTATCAGCCAGGAGTTTAAATTGACTGAATGTGTGTTCAAATTCGTCATCAGGGAGATAATAACCCAACGCTTTAACGCGTTTTTTGAATGCATGGCGCCCGGAAAGCTTGCCAAGGACTATATTAGTCTTAGGTAGACCAACTTCTTCCGGCCTCATGATTTCGTATGTTGTGCTCTCTTTTAAAACACCATCCTGATGTATACCTGATTCGTGTGCAAATGCGTTTTCTCCGACTATCGCCTTGTTCCTCTGTACGCGTAATCCTGTCAGGCCACTGACAATCTTACTTGTGGCGATTATCTCTTTTGTCTTTATCCCTGTAGTATGTTTGAAAAAATCTTTTCTTGTTTTAAGCGCCATAACAATCTCTTCAAGAGATGCATTTCCAGCCCTTTCCCCGATTCCATTTATCGTGCATTCTACCTGTGTAGCACCTGCTTTTATGGCTGCAAGTGAATTAGCAACTGCAAGACCGAGATCGTTGTGACAATGGACACTTATAACGGCATCATTGATATTCTTTACATTATCCTTGAGGTTTTTTATTATTGCTGCGTATTGCTCAGGTACAGCATATCCTACTGTGTCAGGAATGTTAACGGTTGTTGCTCCCGCATCGATTACAGCCTCTACGACTTCTACAAGGAAATCAGGCTCTGTTCTTGAAGCGTCTTCCGGAGAGAATTCTACATCGTCAACATACTTTCTAGCACGTTTTACACCTTTGACTGCAGTTTTTATGATCTCTTCTTTTGCCTTAATCAGTTTGAATTTTCGATGTATTTCAGATGTTGCAAGAAAAACATGAATCCTGGGTGATTTGGCAGATTTTAAAGCCTTTGCCGCGCAATCTATATCTTTGTCAACTGCCCGTGCGAGTGCGCAAACAGTGACATCACGTATCTCCTTTGCAATAGTACTTACAGATTTGAAGTCACCCTCTGAGGTAATGGGAAACCCGGCTTCCATCACGTCAATATTCAGAGTAGAGAGCTGTCTTGCTATTTGCAGTTTTTCTTTCTGATCCAGACTTGCACCTGGAGACTGTTCTCCGTCTCTTAACGTAGTATCGAAAATTTTGATTTTGGACATAGAAACCTTCTCTGTTTAAAGTAATTATAAAGGCGTTTTATACGCTATTGCTTAATATAATGTTAAGGAATTTTAATGCCGGTTACACATCCAACTCCACCCAGCATGGCGTCATTCTGGGCGGAGTTGAGGAATCTATCTATTTTGAATCAATCCATTTCATGAGTTTGCGCAGTTTTGCACCAACTTTTTCTATCTGATGCTCCTTATCTTTTGCGACAAGTGCATTAAACATTGGACGACCGGCTTTATTTTCGAGAATCCACTCTTTGGCAAATTTGCCATCCTGTATCTCAGAAAGTATTTTCTTCATCTCTTTCTTTGTGTCTTCATTAACTATTCTCGGACCTCTTGTTACGTCTCCAAACTCAGCAGTATTACTGATAGAGTGTCTCATGTATGTCAGACCTCCCTGATAGAAGAGATCTACAATGAGTTTCAGTTCATGCATACATTCAAAATATGCTAGTTCAGGTTGGTAACCTGCCTCGACAAGCGTCTCGAATCCGGCCTTAACCAGAGCAGAAGCTCCGCCGCACAAAACGGCCTGTTCACCAAAGAGATCTGTTTCCGTCTCTTCGGCAAAAGTTGTTTCTAGAATTCCACCTCTTCCACCTCCAATACCCCCGGCGTATGCTAAGGCAATTTTGTCTGCTTTCTTTGAAGGATTTTGGTGGATGGCCATTAAACACGGTACACCACCGCCTTTTTCATATTCACTTCTTACCAGATGTCCAGGCCCCTTTGGTGCCACCATGATTACGTCAACATCTTTTGGAGGAACAACCTGACCAAAATGGATGTTGAATCCATGTGAAAAAAGAAGCGTTTTGCCTTTTTTCAAATGGGGTTCAATCTCTTCTTTGTAGACGTCTCCCTGTACTTCGTCAGGCATTAGTATTGCAACCAGATCACCTTTTTGAGTAGCTTGGGCCGCAGTTACTGGCTTAAAGCCATGCTTAACTGCCAGAGTGTGATTAGGAGAATCTTTCCTCTGACCAACTATAACTTTCAGGCCGCTTTCACGGAGATTCTGTGCGTGGGCGTGTCCTTGACTGCCATAGCCGATTATTGCTATCGTTTTACCCTTTAGTGGTTTGATATTAGCATCTTCATCTGAATAAAGTTTTGTCATGTCATTCCTTTCTTTTAATTAATGTATTAGCTTCGCTTAATCCGCCTTACAAAGGCGGTTATAAAGTGTTTTCTATTATTTCACCGTCTTTCATGACAATCCTGTTTCCAACTATTGTCATTATTGCTTTTCCTTGAAGCTTCCAACCGTCAAAAGGACAATTCCGTGCTTTCGAAAAAAACTTGTTAACATCTACTTTCCATCTCTTTTTCAAATCAATTACTACTATGTTTGCTTTGGTTCCAGGTGTTAGACTGCCAATTCCTGATTTGTCCAGACCAAAGATCTTAGCCGGTATAATAGTCATCTGTTCTATTGCCTGTTTCAGCGTTAAAATACCAGGATTGACCAGGTGTGTTAATACCAGGCCCAAAGTTGTTTCTAAGCCGATAAGTCCAAAAGCGGCTTTGTTAAAGGGCAGATTCTTATCCTTTGCAGTATGTGGCGCGTGATCACTGGCAATAATATCAATAACCCCATCAGCTAGTCCCTGTTGTACAGCCTCAACATCAGCTTTCGACCTTAAAGGAGGGTTTACTTTAGCGTTAGTGCCTATTTCCTTTACTGCTTCTTTGCTTAATAAAAGGTGATGTGGCGCTACTTCTGCTGTTATATTTACACCTCTTTTTTTTGCTTTAGCAATTTCGATCACGGATTGAGCAAGGCTAACATGTGAAATATGAATCCTGGCACCAGCCTTTTCCGCCAACTCTATATCACGCATAATAAAATCGACCTCAGCCGTGTACGGCTCACTCGTAACAGAATCAGGAAAATTTCGCAGGTTTTTTTTCTTCTCGCTTTGCCTTTTGCGATATAACGGTGATTCCTCACAATGAGGATTCACTAAAATATTACATTCTTTACCTTTTTTTAGTGCATTAAGCATTAGCCTTTCGCCCGCGACAGGATGCCCGTCATCGGAGATCGCCCTCGCACCTGCATTTTTTAATTTTTCAACATCAACTAATCTCTTTCCATTTAGCCCTACTGTAGTAGCTGATTTTGAAAAATAATTAACTACACACTCTTTCTTTGCGATTTTAAGAAGCTGAATAAGCCGTGACGGAGTATCAATCGGGGGATCCGTATTTGGTTCTGCTATCACAGTAGTAAAGCCACCAGCTGCAGCTGCCCGCGAACCGGAACAAAGATCTTCCTTATGCTCTTGCCCCGGTTGTCTGAAATGAACATGTACATCTACAAGTCCGGGAACTACTATTTTATCCTCAGCATCTATGACTAAAGCTTCTTTATCTATAATATTTTTACTGATTTTCTTAATCTTTGAGTTGCTGATCAGAATATCAAACACGCCTGTTTCTTTGTTTGGAACATTATAAACAGTACCATTTTTGATTAAAATTTTTTTATAATTAGTCATTACTGAAACTTCGTATTAATAATCCTATTTTGGCCCACGATTCATGGCAATCCTGCCTGTACGCGCAACTTCCTTTATGCCATGTGGCCGCAGTAGATCCAGTACGGCTTCAAGTCTGTCTTCAGGGCCTGAAATTTCAATGACCATGTCTTTTGGCCCAACGTCTATTATCTTTCCTCTAAAGATGTCCACCAGTTCAATGATTTCGCCTCTTTTTCCCGGAAGCGCACTTACCTTAATGAGCATCAGGTTACGTTCAACAAAATCTGTGTCCGTAAAATCTATTACCTTAATTGTATCGATGACCTTGCCTAATTGTTTGCGAACCTGTTCTAATATCGACTCGTCACCACTAACAACTATAGTCATTCTGGATATTGTCTCGCTTTCAGTTTCTCCAACGGCAAGGCTTTCAATATTAAATCCTCTTCCACTGAATAGCCCGGTGATTCGTGACAGTACGCCGACCTTATTTTCAACCAGTACAGATATTACGTGTTTCATTAAATAGCTCCTTTCTGCCTCCATGAATGACAATACAGGATGATAAGAAACAGGAAGTTATTTATTTGCTCCTGCTTCAAAAACTTATAAGTCCTTAGCTTGGCTCTTTAATTGACTGGGCCGCACTCATGGCAGTGTTATATATTTGTTTTAACGGAATTCCTCTTTCTTCCGCAACTTTCCTGCAACTCTCATGTTCCGGCGTGATATTCTTTATGCTTCCATTCAGCATGCCTATCTTTACTTTAATCATTCCATATTCAGTTTCAATGTCGATTTGCTTCCTGTGTAGCTTCTTGCGACTTGCTCTGTACTTCCTGATTCCAAATGTCGTAGATTGTTCGAACATTATTCTTTCTACTTTTGACAGATTCTCATCATCAACTATAATACTGATCAATGTTCCCGGACGAGATTTCTTCATTTGTACAGGTGTTATGTATCCATCTAATGCTCCAGCATCTAATATTTTTTCCAGTAGGTAGCCAAAATGTTCTCCAGGCATATCATCAATATTTGTTTCTACCATCCAGACTTCATCTTGTTCATATATCGTGATGGTTTCGCCAATCATTACCCTTAGAAGGTTGGGAATTTGCGGTATTTCATGACTACCAGCACCATATCCGACTTGTTGTAAAATAATCTCTGGACACATTTCTACGTTAACACCTAATGTTGTTAAAATAGCGGCTCCCGTGGGCGTTGTAAGTTCACGTTGTATATTTGTACCTGTCACGTGATGCCCCTTTAATAGTTCTATAGTTGCCGGTGCTGGGATTGGAAACTGCCCATGATGACATTTTACAAACCCGGTTCCTGTCCTTATCGGAGAATAGTATATGTTTTCGATCTTAAGGCTATCAAAGGCAATTACGGCCCCAACGATATCCACAATTGAATCAATTGCACCTACTTCGTGAAAATGTACTTCTTCCGGTAGAGTGTTATGCACCTTTGCTTCTGCATTTGCAAGATTCTCAAAGATCCTGATACTATCTCTTTTTACACTTTCACTCAGTGTGCTTTTGCTAATAAGCCCGGAAATATCTTTGAGGGTTCTCTTGCTGTGGTGTTCGTTATGTGTAATGTCCTCTTTTATCGATACGTCGAATTTTGTACCGGTAATTGCAGAGCGAAGGACTTTTTTCGAACCAAGTTCGTAGTTGTCTAAATTCAGTTTTTTGAGTTCTTCATTGAGTTTTTCCTGACTGAATCCGGTATCTATGAGAGCCCCCAGGATCATATCACCACTGGCACCAGAGAAACAATCAAAATAAGCAATTTTCATAGTTTATAAATTTCTGTTCACCGCAGATGTAAATGAAGAAAAAAAGTAATATAATTTTATCGAAAAGTCGCATGGTAAAAGTACAACCCTTGCCTTGGCAAATCCAGTTTTCTTTGTGTGTCCTGTCGTGAGACAGATTTTAACAAGTGCTTTTGTCGTATAAAGTTATTGAAATAACCAATAAAAAATATTAGCACACGTATTTTATAGAGTCAAACAAAAACCCATTTCATAAAAAGTTTGAAGCTCCTGATGTTTTAAGTGAACTAAAGTCGTTGTATAAGGCCAGGCTTTTTATTGTATCAGCGCGCTAGTTTAAAACTGTGCACTTTCAGTCCAGAGTGGTTTAGTTTAGGTACTTAGATTTATTTTACGCCACTTTAGATACTTCAAGTTTGGGTGTGGCTATGGAGTTGGATGATAACCAGGTATCAAATAACAATACCTGTATTTCTTCTGGAGGGTAACAGAAACTCCAGAATAGTATTGCCTGTACTGTGGTTTATTAAAGGATGTGTAGATTACTAACTTTACGAAAATGGTAGCCATAAATTGCAAGAGTAACAGCTAGTGGAAATAAGTCGCGGCGATGAAAAGTCGTCCATAGCATGAGATTCCAGAATTGAAAGCGTTCCTTCCCTAAAATACCGAGATGGTAGCTGGAACTAAACAGAGCTATGATGTGCTCAAGCTTAATTGTGCCCTTAAATTTTGGAGACTTATATTCTTTGAAGAGCGTCATAATACGTTTATAATAATTTTCAGGAGAATATATGTGTTTCAATATTTTTTTATACCCCTCCCGACATGTGTCCGTATCCATGTTGCTGGGAATTATATTTGTTGAACCGTCCGCATTGTCCCCGGTCATTCGTCCGAGCAACCGACCCTCTTTTTTTAGCCGTTCATACAGTCTTGTTCCGGTCGGAGCTTGAAGCATTCCTACCATTGCGGTTACAATTCCTGTTTTTTGAATAAAATCAATCTGTCTCTGGAAAATGGATGGCGTATCATTGTCAAAACCGACAATGAAGCCAGCCTGTACTTGCAACCCGGCCCTCTGGATAATCCGCACGTCTTCGGCTAAATCTCTATCTTGGTTCTGTGTTTTGCCGCACTCGTTTAAGCTGGCAGTGTCAGGTGTCTCGATTCCGACAAATACTGTGTTAAATCCTGCGTCAAACATCATCTGCAGCAATGTCTCGTCTTTGGCCAGGTTGATGGATACTTCAGTGTTAAACGTTATTCCCGTGTGATTGCTTTGCCATTTGATTAATGCCGGCAGTAAATCTTTCTTCAGACTTCTTCTGTTCCCGATAAGATTGTCATCAACGAAGAACACATTCCCTCGCCATCCCTGATTATAGAAAGTATCCAGTTCGGTAATGATCTGTTCTGTGTTCTTAGTCCGTGTACGGCGTCCAAATAACGCAGTCACGTCACAAAACTCGCACTGGTATGGACAACCTCTCGTATACTGTATGCTCATAGAGGCATACTTTTTCAAATCGGCTAGTTCCCATAAAGGGGCAGGGGTTTCTCGAATGTCTGCAAACTCAGGGGTTCTATATACCGGCTTGGCACAACCGTTTTTCAGATCTTCCAGGAAAGAGGGTAAGGTCAGTTCCGCTTCATTGAGTACAAAATGGTCTACATCCTTAAATTGTTCGTGCTCACTTGTAAACAGTGGGCCTCCAGCAACAATTTTGACGCCTGCTTCTTTGCACCGTCCGAGGAGTTGATAAGCAGATTTTTGTTGAACAACCATGCTACTGAAGAACGCATAATCTGCCCATTTCAGATCTTTATCCGTGAGTTTTGTTACATTGACATCTACTAAGCGTATTGTCCACTCTTCCGGGAGCATTGCGGCTACAGTTAGCAGCCCAAGTGGCGGGAATGATGCTTTTTTACGTATGAACTTAAGTGCGTGTTTGAAACTCCAGAACGTATCTGGGAATTCAGGATATATCAGTAATGCATTCATAATATTAGTGTTTTACCAATATTTTTTGCTATGTGCAATATAAGAACGGCAATAGTAAAAAGCGCTCTTCTTTAAATATTAGAATGCCGCATTATATACCATTAATACGTAATGTCAAAGGTAATAATAATCTGGCAATCATTTATATGGCAGCTATAAGTGCCTAAAGCATTAGGCACCAAGGAGATAGCATTGTCAATATATCATGAGTTTGAATTGCCGTATTTATGTCTTGAAGCGACGGAAATTTTTCAACCCTAAGTTTAGAAAATTACCCGGGGAGGACTCGAACCTCCAATGAGAGAATCAAAATCTCTAGTGTTGCCATTACACTACCGGGTAATAGATGTGTGTACAGGTAATTTGCAACTGCTTTTAAGCCAATAACTGTCCTGCCTGCTAGTCCTTAAGTACCGCTCCCTTATCTGCGGATGTTACATTTTTGGCATATCTTACAAGGCATCCGCTGGTAACCGACAACGGAGGAGGTGTCCATTTCTCTCTGCGGCTAGCAAGTTCTGAATCTGATACATCAGCATATAATTTACGATTTGGAATGTCAATGACTATCTCGTCACCGTCTTCTATCAGGGCTAACGCCCCACCTACCATTGCCTCTGGGGAGACGTGTCCGATACAGGGGCCTCTTGTGCCACCGGAAAAACGTCCGTCTGTTATCAAGGCAACAGAATTATCAAGGCCCATTCCAACAAGCGCAGCAGTGGGTGATAGCATTTCCCTCATTCCTGGGCCACCACGAGGACCTTCATATCTGATAATCATTACCGATCCCTTAGAAATTTTCTTATCCATGATTGCCTTCATCGCATCTTCTTCGCTCCCAAAGACTTTTGCAGGGCCTTTGAAAAACATCATATCGTCAGATAGCGCGCTTTGTTTGATTACAGCTCCATCGAGCGCTATATTTCCATGAAGTACCGCAATGCCGCCTTCCTTGCTATAGGCGTTCTCTTTCGTTCGTATAATATCATCATCATAGACGATTGCCTGTTTTGCTATCTCTTTTGTGTTGAAACCGCTAACGGTTGCGCAATCGTTTATGAGATCTTCAAGTCTCTTCATCACTGCCGGAATACCACCAGCGTAAAAAAGATCTTCCATAAAGTGCTCACCACCTGGCCTTAGATTTGTTATTTGGGGTACTTTTCTGCTTATTTCATCAAATCGATCAAGTTCTATGTCGATGCCGACTTCGTGGGCTATCGCGGGGATATGGAGACAGGTATTTGTTGAGCCTCCAAGCGTCATATCGATTAATATCGCATTGTCAAATGCCTCACGTGTCATAATTTTTCTCGTGGTTACCTCTTTTCTTACTAGCTCAACTACTCTTTCTCCGCTTTTATAGGCGATTCTCTCTTTCTCCGCTGAGATTGCCAGGGATGCGGCACATCCGGGTAACGACATCCCCAGGGCCTCCGTTACGCAGGCCATTGTGTTTGCCGTATACAATCCTTGACATGACCCGGGACCGGGACATGCTTCTTTTTCCAGGGATTCAAGCTCATCCTCGCTGATTTCTCCTTTTTGAGTCCTGCCTACGGCCTCAAAAGTATCACGAACTAGTGAGAGTTTTTTCATGTTACGACGTCCTGAAATCATGGGTCCACCTGTTACTGCAATAGCAGGGACGTCAATTCTTGCAGCACCCATAAGCATTCCCGGAGTAATTTTATCGCAATTAGTTAATAATATAAGACCGTCCAAGCAGTGTGCATTTGTGACTGTTTCTATTAAATCAGCAATTAATTCTCTTGATGAAAGGGAGTAGCTCATCCCTTTATGCCCCATGGCAATACCATCACAGATACCGGGTACACCGAATATGAAGCTGACGCCTCCTGCTGCATGTATACCTTTTTCTATATCCCTTTCCAGTTTTCTCATGTGGGTGTGTCCCGGAATTAAATCGGTAAAACTGCTGGCAATGCCTATAAACGGCTTACTCATGCTTTCCTTGGTTAGTCCGGTCGCGTAAAGTAATGCTCTTGCCGGTGATCTCTCAATTCCACACGTAATAGTATCGCTACGCAAGTTTATATCCTTTCTGAATAAATTTTTATCCGAAACAACATCGCTTAGTTTTCATTAGGTGCCATTCTAACATACAATGCTATAACGGTTCAAGTATGCATTGGCAATTTGTTTGCACTCTAAATTTGATCTCGTCAATTTCGCGCTGTATGGTCGCCATTTCCTTAGCCAGTTTTTCTTTAATATCCATTACCCCATGAAAAACCGTAGCCACATAAAGAGTGTCTTTTTTTTACATCAAAAAAAATCAAATGTCGTCTTGCCGGTGAGTAGGTAAGGCGGGTGCTATATTGCGGATTAAACCCCCATGGTCAAGGATTGCTTGTTGGATCACAGCCTCAATGCTTCTCTGGCAACTTCACTTGTCGAACCATAAAATCCGCTCGCCACCATTTTTTTGGCGTATTCTTCAATATCCGGCGTTAATGATATATTAGTACTCACGGTAATTTCTCAATTTTGTCTCGATTATAGTGGCCTTAAAATGCAATGTCAAACACTTCATCATGATTGTAAAAACCCTTTTCAAGTCCTCGTCTTGCAATAACAGCAAATATCTTATCATTTGTATCAACAGGTAAGTTGTCCTTGTTTGAATTACATATTTACCTTGATTTGATTATCCTCATAGGTAAAATACTAACTTAACGCTTCGGCAACACTTTTAACCGCGAAATACGCAGAAATACGCTAAAAATTTTCTTTCGCGTTATTTCGTGTATTTCGCGGTCTTTTTTTTAATTCCTCAAATTATATTATGAAAACTAACGAGATCAGAAGTAAATATTTACATTTTTTTGAACAAAAAGGACACTCTCTTTTTCCAAGTGATTCACTTGTTCCGGAAGATGATCCGACCCTGTTATTTACCGGTGCAGGGATGAACCAGTTTAAGGACATGTTTTTAGGAAAAGGAACGTTAAATGTGGAGAGGGCCACTACATGCCAAAAATGTATCAGGACTGGTGATATAGAGAATGTGGGCAAAACTCCCAGGCATCATACTTTTTTTGAGATGTTGGGCAACTTCTCCTTTGGAGATTATTTCAAATTAGAGGCAATAGAGATGGCATGGGATTTTATGCTTAATGAGATGAAACTACCGGAAGAAAAATTGTCTGTTAGTGTTTATCTTGATGATGAAGAATCTTATGGAATCTGGTTAAAGAAAATTGGTCTTCCCAAAGGCAAGATATACAGGTTCGGAGAAAAGGAAAATTATTGGCCGGCAAGCGCTCCTTCAGAGGGCCCAAACGGACCTTGCGGGCCGTGCTCAGAAATCTTTTATGATCGAGGGGAAGATATTGGATGCAGAAGAAAAGAGTGTGCTCCGGATTGTGATTGCGAGCGTTTTGTCGAGGTGTGGAATCTTGTTTTTACACAGTTTGACAGAAGAGACGGAGGGGTGCTTAACCCTCTGCCAAATAGGAATGTAGATACGGGAATGGGTTTGGAAAGAATGGCAAGTGTTGTTCAGGGCGTCAGTACAAATTTTGAAATAGATATATTTAAACCAATAATCCAAAATATTTCTGAGATTGTTGATATCGAATACGATGGCCAGGCAGAAAACGGCAAATTGATGAATAGGATAGCCGATCACATTAGGGCAATAATATTTTGTATATCAGATGGTGTTCTACCAGGCAATGAAGGAAGGGGTTACGTAGAAAGAAGGCTTTTGAGAAGGGCGGTTCGTGATGGGTTAAAATTAGGGGAAAAGGAGTGTTTTCTCTATAAAATTGTTCCTGTTATTGCTGACGTGATGCATGAAGCTTATCCAGAGATAAAGCAACGTCGGGAAAACATTGCAAGGATTATAAAAAACGAAGAGGAAAGGTTTCATGAAACATTGTTTATGGGTAGCAAGAGGCTGGACGAACTCATGGATGGGCTTCGCGAAAGTGGACAAAAGAGGTTGTCCGGCCAGGATGCTTTTCAGCTGTATGACACCTTTGGCTTTCCATTTGAAATAACAGCGGATACCGTAGCCGCAAACAGTCTGACCGTTGATAAAGAGGGCTTTGAGAGAGAAATGAAAAAACAGCGTGAACAGGCAAGATCTTCCACGCAAATGACTGGTAATATATTTGATGAGGGCCCCATAGGTATAATCAAAGAAACCGTAAAAGAGACAATTTTCCAGGGTTATGAAAAATATGAAGCGGAAAGTAAGGTTATTGGTTTAATTCTTAATGGACAATTGGTTGATTCTGCTGAGGTAGGTCAGGAAATTCATATAGTGCTGGATCAAACTCCTTTTTATGCGGAGGCTGGTGGCCAAGTTGGTGATACTGGTATAATTCGAGCAACAAACTCGAAGGTTGAGATATGTAATACAAAGAAATCCAGCGACATTGTAGTGCATATTGGTAAGGTGGTAGATGGCAGGATCAAGATCAATGAAAATGTTACTTCTGTTGTTGATACAGAACGAAGGGGCGCCATAAAACGTAATCATTCAGCTACACATCTACTTCATTATGCCTTACGACAAGTAGTTGGGCAGCATGCCGAACAATCCGGATCTTTTGTGGCCCCAGAAAGGCTTCGTTTTGACTTCCACCATTTTGAGAGTATTAAAAAGGGCGAAATCGCAAGGATAGAAGAGTTGATGAATAAGAGGGTCATGGAAAATGCGTCTGTGGACACAGTTCAAATGGCAATAGGCCAAGCCAGAAAAGCAGGTGTTACGGCTTTGTTTGGGGAAAAGTATGGTGAGAGTGTCAGGGTTGTAAATATAGGAGGCTATAGCCAGGAACTTTGCGGTGGTACTCATGTAGATAATACTGGGGAAATAGGATTGTTTAAGATTATAAGCGAATCATCAATAGCCGCCGGAATACGCAGGATAGAGGCCGTTACGGGAAATGAAGCCATTAACTGGGTAAGGCGAAAAGAAGAAATATTGGATAGATTGTGTGGTGTGCTTGAGGCACAGGAAAACACGGTCATTCAAAGTGCTGAAGAGTTGATGAGACAAATAAAGAATTTTAAAAAAGAGGCACAGAAGGCAAGCAGAGATAGCGTGCAAAAATACTCTTCTGGTTTTGTTTCCAAAGCTAAAGATGTGTCGGGGGTAAAAGTCATAACGGAAGTAATGAAAGGGGTAGATGTTGATGATTTAAGGAAGACTGTCGACTCATTAAAAAAGAGCCTAGACTCTGTTGCTATAATATTAGGGGTCGTAGAGAATGGCAGGGTCACAATAATCGTCTCATTGAGTGGTGACTTAGTGAAGAAAGGGCTTCATGCCGGAAAAATTGCCAAGGATATCGCTAAAACTGTTGGAGGTGGAGGTGGGGGGCGTGCAGATATGGCCCAAGCAGGTGGCCAGCTTCCGGATAAGATTTATGAAGCCATTGACTTAGGATCCAATATGTTGAAAAGAAAGATAGAAGATCATACGTAGTCTTCCATGAAACCTTACCAGTGATATTTTTACTTGACAAAAACAAGATGCAAATATAAGATGTGTAATTATTAATTCCTGCAGACACTCGATATAAGTATATGTGCTTAAAGAGGATAAGCGGAATAAGGGAGGAACAGGAAAGTAACGGGAGGCTTGGTGGTAAAGATAATAACTTATACTCTTCCCTTTCCTTCTCATTCTTCCCTTATTTATTATAGATTTTAAGTTGAGAGTTACATAAATGGCAGTTCCTAAAAGAAGACAATCTAGTTCACGGTCAGGTAAGAGGCGCTCACATGACGCTCTGACTCCGCCTAATGTTCCTCGCTCTGAATTTGCTAGGAGTACATCTGGTAGCAGGTCAAAGAAGTTTATTTGCCCTCATTGTAAACAAATAAAAAGGCCACATACAGTTTGTCATAATTGTGGCTATTATCGTGGCCAACAAGTAATTGCAGTAGAGAGAGCATAGTTATGCGTATTGCTGTTGATGCAATGGGTGGTGATGCCGCTCCTGTTGAGATTGTAAAAGGGGCAGTGGCTGCTGCACGCTTCTATACCGATCATGAGATTGTGTTAGTAGGTGATCAGGATAGGATTCAAAGTGAATTGGTTGCGTGTGGTGGTGCTGGCAATGTCTCAGTTGTACATGCTTCACAAGTGGTAGAGATGAATGAGTCTGCAACTGTGGCGGTACGGAAAAAAGCTGATTCATCAATTACCAGAAGCGTCAAATTGGTTGCAGAAAAAGCGGCAGATGCCGTAGTTAGTGCGGGAAACACTGGTGCAACGGTGGCGTCAGCGTCTTTATTTCTTCGTACGTTAGAGCATGTCAAGCGTCCTGGGATTGCTGTGTCTATACCGACTTTTCATGGTGCGTGCATGGTGATCGATGCAGGAGCAAATATTCAATGCAAACCAGCGCATTTGATGCAATATGGAGTTATGGCATCTGTTTTTTGTAAATACGTATTAAATATTGGAAACCCGAGAGTGGGGCTTTTGAATATTGGAGAGGAAGATGCAAAGGGTAACGAGTTGGTAAAGGAGACCTTTTCGCTTCTTTCTAATACGACACTGAATTTTGTTGGAAATGCAGAGGGGCGTGACGTCTTTGATGGCAAATTTGATATAGTTGTTTGTGAGGGTTTTGTTGGTAATGTTTTATTAAAATTTGCCGAAGGGCTTTCGATAAGCATGCTAGCTGCTTTTGCTTCAGAAGCGAATAAGAGTGTTTTGACAAGATTAGGGTCTTGGCTTTGTAAGCCTGTTCGCAAGCATTTGTACAGTAAAATGGATTATACTGAATATGGTGGAGTGCCGCTGCTTGGGATCGATGGTATCTGTATTATTTCTCATGGCAGATCAGATTCCAAAACCATTCAGAACGCAATAAGAGAAGCTATACAATTTGGTAAGTACGAAGTAAATAAACATATTGATACAGAACTTGAGAAGGCGAATTCGTCTCTCGTGATTACCACATAAATGAGCCAAATTTCCTGATTTTATTAGGATAGTTAATGGGAAAAGGATACAAGGTATCGATTACAGGGGTAGGTTCTTTTTTACCCAAAAAAGTTCTCACCAACGATGATCTGTCAAAGATGCTTGATACAACAGATGAATGGATCACTAAGCGTACTGGAATAAAGGAAAGGCGTATTGTAGAAAATGGGGTTGCTGCTTCAGATCTGGCGGTTGACGCATCGTTGCGTGCGCTTGAAGATGCAAATGTCTTACCCTCTGAAGTAGATCTTATAGTAACCTCCACTATCACTCCGGATTGTTTATTCCCTTCTACTTCTTGTTATATACAGGAGAAGATAGGTGCGCGGAACGCGGGCGCTTTTGATTTATTGGCCGCTTGTGCAGGGTTTGTGTATGCATTGTCTGTCGCTAAAGGTTTTGTTGCATCAGGTGCCATGAAGACGGTGTTGGTCGTAGGGGCAGAATGTATGTCAAAGATTACTGACTATACCGACAGGTCAACATGTATTCTCTTTGGTGATGGAGCTGGCGCAGTAGTCGTTCAGCAAGGTAACGGCAGACGAGAAATAATTACGACCAGCTTAGGTTCGGATGGCAGTCAGGCAGAGTTATTGATGCTGCCGGCGGGTGGTTCTAAATTACCGGCATCTCGTGAAACAGTTGAATCTCGTTCGCATTATATTAAATTGAGAGGCAAAGAGGTATTTAAACAGGCTATTATTAACATGGTTGATGTGGTTACCAAGGCCGCTGCAGAAAATAATATACGGGTAGAAGATGTTGATATGATTATTCCACATCAGAGTAATATTAGAATAATTGAGGCTGCGATGGAGAAACTGAAACTGCCAAAGGAGAGAGCATATGTCAATATCAACCGATATGGCAATACATCTTCTGCATCAATTCCTATTGCGATTGATGAAATAGAGAAGGAGAAATTGTTAAAACCTGGCGATACTGCAATTTTAGTTGCTTTTGGAGGAGGTTTAACATGGGGTTCGGCTGTTATTAAGTGGTAAAATAAGCAACAAATAATGCAGAATGAGAATAATCAGAAGAACATTATAGAACCTGTTCGGGAAAGTAGTTGCGTGACTGCTTATAAAAATAGATTGTAGAAAAACATTGGAAGTGCTAATGGTTACAGTTCTTTAGTAAAATATTGAGAAATCTGGTAATTTTGTCTTAAGGAGGAGATGTCTTGTCAACAGAAGAATCAGTTGAAGAAAAGGTAAAAGAAATAATTGTTAAGCAGATGGGTGCTAATAAAGATCAGGTTACACCAGACACCTCATTCATAAACGATTTGGGTGCGGATTCGCTTGATACCGTGGAACTGGTAATGGAGTTGGAAGATGCATTTGATATGAGTATTCCAGATGAAGATGCTGAGAAGATGCAAACTGTCGGGGATGCAATAAATTATATTAAGGAGCACAAGTAAAAACGATGGGACTTAGAGTAGCGATTACAGGTCTTGGGGCAATAACCCCGGTGGGTTATGAGAAAGATCGACTTTGGGAGTCATTATGTAATGGGAAAAGTGGAATTTCTAATATAACTGCTTTTGACACGACAGGTCAGGAAGTGTTTATCGCAGGAGAAGCATCGGACTTTGATCCAGGTAAATGGTTTGATAAAAAGGAAGAAAGAAGATTAGATAGATTTACTCAATTTGCTGTAGCATCCGCTACCCTTGCCATTGAAGATTCCGGAATAGATCTTGACAGTATGGATCGGAAAAAGGTAGGTGCAATTATCGGTACCGGTATTGGTGGTATTATTGAGATTGAAGCTCAACATAAGGTTTTGCTCGAAAGAGGCCCATCAAGAGTTTCTCCGTTTATGATTACCAAATTAATGGCAAATGCTGCGCCGGGTTACATAGCTATTAAGTTTGGACTTCAAGCCGCAAATTTTTCTGTTATCACTGCCTGTGCGTCTGGTGCGCATGCTATTGTTGAAGCTTTCCGGATTGTTCAGAGAGGGGAAGCTTCTGTAATGTTTGCAGGAGGAACGGAGGCGACGATTACTCCGCTTTGTGTAAGTGCATTTAACAATATGAAGGCATTATCTAAAAGAAATGACGACCCTCAGAAAGCCAGCAGGCCTTTTGACAGAGACAGAAATGGATTTGTCATTTCGGAAGGTTCTGGTATGGTAATTTTAGAAGAAATGGAAAGTGCAAAGAGGAGAGGTGCAACCATTTATGCTGAGATGCTCGGTTTTGCAATGAGTGATGACGCACATCACATTACAGCTCCACACCCTGATGGTGACGGTGCATGTATCGCAATGAGAAATGCATTAGATGATGCCAAATTGAACGCTGAGCAAATATCGTACATTAACGCGCATGCGACGTCTACTCACCTGGGTGATATGGTTGAAATTAATGCTATTAAGAAGGTTTTTGGTGACCATGTAAAAAAACTGTCAGTTAGCTCTACAAAATCCATGTTGGGACATCAATTAGGAGCTTCAGGTGGAGTAGAAGCATTGATATGCTCATTGGTATTAGATAAGAACGTAATACCTCCTACTATAAATTATGAAAATCCAGATCCGGACTGTAGTGGAATAGACTTTGTACCAAACGAAGCGAGGGAGGCTCACGTAGAGAATGTGATGTCCAATTCTTTTGGTTTTGGAGGACACAATGTCAGCATTATTCTGGGTAAAGCCCGCTAATACTTATTGTTTGAATCTACTACACTGAGAAGTTATTGTACAAAGCCGTTTTTGTCATCATTAACTATGATGTGTTTTTTCCATTGCTTGTTATTTGTTTCAATGTGGTCTATCCGATAGTGTACACCTCTCGATTCGCATCTCTTGGAAGCAGAACTTGCAATCAAGATTGATACTGTGAGCATGTTTTGTACTTCCCAACCATGTGGTGATGAAAATTCGTTACTTATTATATACTTTGACCAGTGTTTAATGCTATTAACTGTGTCTTTAAGGTACTTGCCATCTCTTTCAATACCAACATTTCTCCACATAATACTTTTTAGGGAATTTTTTACATCTTCTAAATCCAATTCGTTATATAAATGGTTCTTAGGAGGTCCTTTAAAGAAACTTGGAGATAAAAGTTCATCTTTCCTTTTTGCCGATTCCTTACTCGCGATGTGGCCGACTCTGTAACCAAAAACTAGTCCTTCCAATAATGAGTTGCTACCTAATCGGTTTGCTCCATGTAATCCTGTGCAGGATACCTCTCCGCATGCAAAGAGGTTGTTCATGCTCGTCCTTCCTTTTTCATCTACCTTAATACCTCCAATCATATAATGGGCACTTGGGTGTACTGGGATCAAGTCTTTGGTTATATCAATACCAAAAGACTTGCATAATTTATTTATCTTTGGAAATCGTGTGCTGAGTTTTTCTTTTGGAATGTGCCTTACATCTAGATATACATGTGTGTGATCAGTTTTGCGAATTTCCTGTACAATGCTCCTGCTGACGATATCTCTTGGTGCAAGTTCGGCGCTGGGATGATACTTTAACATGAACTTTTCGCCAAATTTGTTCCTCAGTATTCCCCCTTCGCCACGGACTGTTTCAGAAATTAAAACCCTTTCAGCGCCAGCTACGTATAATGTTGTCGGGTGGAATTGTACGAATTCGAGATCCTGAAGTTTTATGCCGGCCCGGTAAGCCATTGCAATTCCGTCTCCGGTTGATATTTCAGGATTTGTTGTTTCTCGATAAACCTGGCCACAACCTCCTGATGCTAGAATTGTTTGCTTGGCCCATATCAAAGTGTTTCCTCCTCTGCTACGCCATGCTATAATTCCATTACAACTGTTCTTACTTACCAGCAGATCAAGAGCAAATGTATGCTCAAAAACCCTGATCCTAGGATTTTTTTTAACAGCATTGATTAGTGTTTCTTCAATTTCTTTACCCGTGGAATCTCCTCTGGCCCGTAGTATTCTCGGATAACTGTGTGCACCCTCTTTTGTGAAGGCCAATTTCCCGTTCTCCTTGTCAAATTTAGCACCCCAGTCTATTAATTCCTTTACACGCCTTGGACCTTCTCTGACGACGCCACTAACCACGTTTTCATCACAAATACCATGTCCTGTTTCTAGGGTATCATTTATATGTTGTTTAAAACTGTCAATCGGGTTTAATTTTGCGGCAATTCCTCCTTGAGCATGCTCAGTGCAATTTTCATTTATTCTTGACTTAGTGACTACTAAGACTGATCCTCCCTTTGAAGCATGGATGGCAGAGCTTAAGCCTGCTACACCACTTCCTACTATAAGAGTGTCTGTAAAAATATGTTGAAGTGTTTTGCTGTTGAAGGAAACTAAGTATCTTTTGAAAATATTTTTTGTTGTCATTGCCTACAAATATTGTTAGATTACCCTGCCTCTGTGTATATGGATTGTATATTCGTACAAGTACATTGTCAAAAAGATAAATTTCAGGCCTGAGTAGATATTTTTTGTTTCTTTCATCATGTTTCTATTAATGCAAATTTGAGCGGGGTAAATTATTGTAATATGAAGAGAGGAGGGTTGTAATATGGGAGCAACAGTACTTGGCTTCAAAGCAACACACCAGGCAGCAGTAAGTCTATTGGGACAGATTGATTCGTCGGAAGGGCAACAAAGAGTTGATGCGCTTAATAGATTAAAAGAGGCTTTGTTGGCCCATGTTGGGGAAGAAAACAATGTTATACGGGAAGCAATGAGCAAAGTCGATGTTGAAGGGCCTTTCAAGGCGTCTGCACAAAGATTTATGGATGAACTTGGTAGCATTGCCCAAACAGCGTTATTACCATTTTTTGAGAAGTATTCGTCGCCTGATACCGTTGACAGCGATGACTTTGCAAACGATTACAACGGCATAAAAAATGCGCTTGCAGACAGGATAGCATTTGAAGAAGGAAAGTTTTACCCAGAGCTTGAAAAACTAGGTTATTGATCTCTGGAGGAGAAACACTGCCTTATTTCACTATTTTACGTTTACCCCGCTTAAACGTTAAGATGAGATTAAATGGCAGGTCATTTGGATACTATGAATTATTCTTACTGTTCTGACAAGGATGAAATGAATTGGTTTGTCCTCTCCAGTACGTTCTGGCGAGCTCTTCTAAAGGCCTTAATCCTTTCGTTTTCAGTGCCTTCAACGGAAGCAGGGTCATCAATGCTCCAGTGTATGGCATTATATTTTCCAGGAAAAATTGGACAATTTTCTTTCGCACTATCACAGACAGTAATTACGTATGAAAAATCATGTTTCAGAAACTCATTTACGGTTTTCGAATATTGATTTGTGATGCAAATGCCTGACTCTTCCATAACCTTGATTGTAAGTGGATGGACGTATGATGGTTTTAACCCTGCGCTGAAGACTTCAAACCTATCTTTTCCATAATGCCTTAACATGCCTTCCGCCATTTGACTTCTGCATGAGTTTCCAGTACATAAGAATAATACTTTCTGTTTATTATGTGGTATTTGCATAAACCCTATCAGCTTTATTGCCAGATACTTTTACATTGAGATTAAAATTTATTGTGGATTATAACGAAATATGCGTAAATTTAATATAATACTTCTGTTCACTCGTGGTTGTGAGTGTCGTCTTTAAGGTGATAGTATGGTGATAGTGTTGAAATTCTTGTGTCTTCTAATGCGCCTCCAATGGTGAAATGGTAGAGGCTTTGATATGTATTGTCATTAAATCCTAGGAGCTTATGAACAACATCATCAAAAAAACACCCGATTCCAGTGCCTCTGGTTGAGTGGGCTTCCGCTTCCAGATAAAGTACCTGTCCAATCATTCCGGTTTCCCAGAAGAGGCTGCGATATAAGAAAGGCCGGTTTTCTAAGTTGTCCTTAAACTTTGCAATCATTCCAATAGAAACTGCTCCATCACCAGCGATATCCTGCTGGCAGCTCACGAATGCAGCTTTTTGCCTAAAATCTCCTTTTTGTAAAAGATAAAGATTAAGCATGTGAGGCGCATCGTCCACTTTTTCCCATAAGAAATATGGATGACAATTTTGCTTGATTTCTATTAGATCTTCTTCATTCCGAACCAGGAAATAAAGTCCGGAATCCAGGCCAACTACCCTGTGAGCAAAAATGCAGAGGTGGACAGAGATATCACCAACTCCCAGATCAAAAGGGGCGCTGTGGTTTCTGGGAATAGTCTTGTCTAAAATAGCAAAGAAATCTCTTTTTGTGATAGCGGTCTTTCCATCATAGGTCTGAGCGCTCCTTCTCTGGCGTATAATTTTTTCGCCAGACGCTGAAGCTATCTTTTTCTCAAAATAGTCATGCTCTTTGTAATGATATGTTTTTCTTTCTGTTACGGGTTTGCTGGTTTCAGCAGATACTTCATCAATAACATACCAGTCCTCATGATCCTTGCTTAATTGGTTAGGCTCGCCTTTAAAATGAAGAGACTCAAAGGCGTCGATAATGTCAGATGGAACGTTTCTTATGTCAAAATTTCCAGCACTTTCATGCACAAATAATAGAAGTTCCGGTTCTTCCCTCTCAAACTCTTTCCACCTGGTTTTTTGAAAGCCTAGAATGATTTCTATCTCTCTTGTTGACAAAGAGTTGAGATAGGTTGCCTTCCACCCTAATAGGTTCGCAGAGAAGCTCAGACAGGCCATTGCATGCCCTATGTCATGATTACAGTAGCGAAACGCGCGTTCACCATATTTCCAGGATTCTCTCCAATAAATACTAGTAAGTCCAATTAGAAACCCTTTTTGACGAAAGTGATTTTCTAGTCTTAACCAGAACTGTTCATCAAATTCTGCTCTTGGTTCAAGTACATGGGGTAGAGGGTTGTAATGGAAAACTCCTCCAGGACGATTGCTTTCCTGGCACGGCGGTAGAATAAGATGTGTCTCCGTGGGATGGAGATTGCCACTTGAAGGGTTCATTCGTAGTGCCCATGATGTTCCTGAGTATGATTTCCAGGCAGAAAGACCCATGGACAGCTCTAGGAGACGGGCGATATTTTTTAATGTGAAGGGTTGCAGCTCATTTTTCTTCCTGTTAAATAAATCATAATAATTTGCATTCAGAACAGTAGTTGAGAAAGGAAGCTGAACAGGATCTGTTCCTTCATAGCTTCTAAACGGATTAGGCTCAGTAGCCCAATCGAGATAGCCTGTAGAATTTGCTGGACGATTCGGGAAGTGCTTTGTCCTCTCGTGATATTCAATTATTTTATTAATGTTCACAATCAGGAGTTACCAAATTCAGGTTGCAATTTTACGATGAGCTATTTTGTGTACTACCCAGTAAATGTTTGTTCCAACCGCCATAATCAGAAGAAACCATATCATTTGATTAAAGATTACGGATACGAGCATGATAATATAAAAAAAGTCCTTGTTGTTCAGTTTATCAAGCATCTCTTTCGTTCCGGTGTCGTTGTTTCGTTCACTACTAAAATAAGTTGTCAGGAGAAGTGAAATTACGATACCTATCATAGATAGCGAACCTGCTATGATAGTAAGGTCGGAACCATTTGCTTTATAAATTGCAATCGTTATCCCAATAACGATTATTGCATTTACTATAGAGTCGATTATTATATCGAAAACCATGCCAAATTCAGATGACATTTGTTTGGCCCTGGCAACCTCTCCATCACATTGATCAAAGATAGTAGAAAGGAAATATGCTACGCCTGCCATAAGGGTGTAGGCATGTTCTCCACAAGAAAATAAAATGCCTGAGATAATACCAAGTACCAGGCTTATGATGGTTACCTGGTTTGGGGTGATAGGCGTTTTTATGAGGCATCCTGTAATAAACCCTGATATTTTGCGAATTATGTATCTGTCAATTATTGGACTGTCTGAATGAGAAATCACAGATTGGCCGCTCTTTTTTTCAGTTGCTAATGACATTTTCTATCTTTGGAAGAGTTTCTCTTCTGGCCCTTTCTATATCTTCTTCAAAGTCAATTTCAATCCATGGTAGATCGCCTACACTCTCAAAACCGGCTGTGCATTGTGAAAGTAACTCGTGGAGAGTGTCTTCATATTCAACATTTATCTTTCCGGCCTGTTCGAACTCTTCAAGTATGGTTTTAAGTCTGTGGCAGTCTTTTGCCGCAAGCTTAAAAAAGCCTACCCCTTCACCCTTAAAATCACAATCATAAGAGCGGGCTTTCGATATTCCTATTACTTTTTCATCTTTTACAAAGAGCATCATTTCTTCGCCGGTGACATCACAGTTTGCATCTAGCAGGAAGCAGTTTTTATTACTGGATTCAGCCAGCTTTCTAAGCAGATTATCGTGATACAACACATCGGCATCCATAATCAGTACATCATCATCCAGCTCATTTCTGGCATACCACAGGGAGAGGATACTGCCTTTTGTGTATTGTTCGTTTTCAATATATGTGATATTTAATCCGTTGCTGCTTTTTTCTACTATCTCTTTTATCTTCTCCTTGAAATGGCCTACAACAAAAACTATATCCTCTATTCCTAATTTGGATATTGTGTCAAGGTGCCTCTCTAGAAGGGTTTTATTGCCGATTTTAATCAGGCATTTGGGTATTATGTTTGTCACGGCTGACATCCTCTTCCCAACACCCGCTGCTAACATTACTACTTTCATTGTTGCGTTTCCTTTTATTGGTATAATGGACAAGGGCACGTAGCAACGTGCCCCTACGGTTATGCAGATAACACTTCATGTAAATTCTTAATGAACGCTTCAAGGTCATCCATCGTTAATTCTCCCATGTTTGCAATCCTGAAGATCTTTTTGTTTAATTCACCCTGACCGGCGTAAATAATAAAACCTCTCTCCTTTAAACTATCATGCAACCTGGCATAAGTCATGTTCCTGGGCAGATACAATGCCGTGATTGTGTTGGAAAGGATCTCTTCGGGTAAAAGCAACTCCAGGTCAAGTTGCTTGAATTGTCCTCTTAAATATGATGATGCTTTTTTGTATCTGTTAAGCCGACCCTGGACACTCTCTTCCAGCAACTCGTCCAGTGCTTCTTCAAAGGCATAGAACGTGTGTACCGATGGCGTAAATGGACATTCTCCTTTTTGCTCCTGTTCATCCAGTTGGGAGATAACGTTAAGGTAAAGGGAACGAGGAGGTATACTTCTCAGTCTTTGTACCTCATTCTGTTTTAGCAGGACAAATGATAATCCCGGCAGGCCCTGAATACACTTATTAGCGGTTCCGATACATATATCCACATTGTCCGTTACCAAATCTATCTCTTCCCCACCTAGGCCACTTACAGAATCCAGAAAGAAAGCCTTGCCGTGTTTTTTAGTAATAGCCCCTACTTCATGGATTGGATTTAATAAACCGGTGGTTGTTTCATGGTGAACCATCGCGACTACTTCAATTTTAGTGTCTTGTAAGATAGCATCCTCTATCTGATTAATGTCCGGCTGTTCAAGCCAGTCGTACTTGAGTTCAACTTTATTGATCTTATATGCGGACGCAATACGTGAAATTCTCTCACCATAAACACCATTATTTATGATTAATATTTTTCGCCCCTCGCTTACTGAAGAGCAGATGCCCGCCTCTAATGAAGCAGTTCCGGAGCCGGTAATGATAGCTGTCGTGTAACCTTTGTTTGGTGCAAATGCCTGCAGTATCTTATTGCGAGTGTTGCTTAGAATTGTTGAAAATTCACTTTCACGGTGGCACAAATCGCCTTTCAAAAGCGAGTTTTTGACCCTCTCAGAGGTACATACCGGTCCGGGGTTCAGTAAAATCATTTTTTTCAAATTTACTATCTCCTCTTGTTTTATATATTCTCAGCCACTAACATAAAAGCAGGGTGGATTAAAGCCCTCGGCACTTTTAGCCCAGGGGAAGCGCAGCAAATCCACATTATTACCATCACCTTTATATAGCCGACATAAATCTCTTTTTAATTTGTTCCGGGCTGTGATCCACCCTGCCAATATCTCTCTCTACTCCGTTATCAGATATTTTTACCAGAAGGAATGATGGGCCTTCATTTTTCAGTATATGTGCCATCTCACTTCTCAAGTCCTCATTAGTTACTACTTTTTTCACATAAGCATATCTGGCTGACTCTGCAATTTTCTCCAGTTCAATTACGTTAGAAATAGTTGGTTGATTTCCTGTAGAAGCGTAAACCTCATTGTCCAGTACAATATGAAAAAGGTTTTTTAGTTGCAAAGAGCCTATCATTGGTAATGAACCTAGATTCATCAGCAGGTTCCCATCACCATCCAGAATAACTGTTTTTCTTGAAGGCTTGCTTAATGCAACTCCCACACCTATTGACGAGGCCATTCCCATCGATCCAATCATGTAAAAGTTTTCAGTTCTGTCTCTTACTGTAAAGGTCTCTCTGCTTATTAAACCATTCGCACAGACAACCAGTTGGTCGTCCAGTAATTCCATTATTGTGGTTATGGCTTCTCTATAATTCAATCAATTATCCCTTTTTTTAAGAAAAGAACGACAGGCTCTTTGCTTTCGGTGACCAGTTTATATGACATATCTATGAGCACTTTAATGTTGTCATGGTTGAACTCATGATGCGGAATACCAATAGTATCAAGTAATTTGTTGCACGTCCTGCCCATCACCAAATGTTCGGGTGCATCCTTACCTTCAAAGCCTCGCCACGTGACTAGTAATAAGCAAGGAAGTTTGTAAATGAGGTTTAGGGAAGTAAGGGTGTTTAAGCATTGACCAAGTCCTGAGTTCTGCATTAAAACTACCGGTGTTTTTCCTGCCATATATGCTCCACTCGCAACCCCAACCGCAGCGTCCTCCCTTACAGCTGGAATATAGGTAACGTCAGGCATATTCGTAAGGTTTGTAATCAGATTGCCAATAATAGAACAGGGAACACCAGTAAAAAAATCGTAACCACTGTCTATTAATTTCCGTGCAAAGTCTTCAGATCTATACATTTATGTAATAAAGTAATGTCGTATGTTAAAAAGATGATGATAGAGCATAAACGATACATACATGCGTGTCAATATCCAGAATTATAAATCCTGAAATATTGACAATATAGTTTTATTCTTATAACTGAGCACATTATAATAGACACTTTCAGGCAAGTGCAAAAAACAGGTTTACATCGTTTTCGCAATAAGCTATAAAAATTAACCACTTTAACCATTAAATACAAAGACATCTGCTTTTTTGGAGTGCAGTGACCGTGTCACTGCATTCCATATGCCTTACAAAAGATATGAAGAAAAATAGTGGAAAACCAGAATCGCTCTTCTTAACTAATGCAAATATATGTATGGCCACTGACCTCTATCAGTTGACCATGGTTGCTGGCTACTTTGAATGTAGGATGAACCATAAATCAACTTTTGAATTGTTTGTCAGAGACTTACCTGAAAGACGTTCATACCTCATCGCTGCCGGTCTTGAACAGGCCCTCTATTATCTAAAAAATCTGAGATTTTCGGCTAAGTATTTGAAATATCTTAAGCACCTTCCTATTTTCAAGAACGTAAGTAGAGAATTGTTTGATTATCTTCGAGATTTTAGTTTCAAAGGAGACCTCTGCGCTGTTCCTGAGGGTACTGTTATCTTCGCAAATGAACCCATTGTAAGGGTAACCGCCTCAATGATTGAGGCCCAGGTAATTGAGACATATCTTCTTTCAATAATAAATTATCAGACACTTATCGCCTCCAAGGCTTCAAGGGTAGTACATGCTGCTGACGGCAGAGAGGTGATTGATTTCGGGACAAGGCGTGCGCACGGCCCTCAGGCGGGAGTACTGGCGGCGAGGGCATGTTTTATTGGTGGCTGCGTAGGTACTTCTAATGTCCTTGCGGCTTTTGAGTTGGGGATACCACCAATCGGTACAGTAGCACATTCGTGGGTTATGGCCTACGATGATGAATATGAATCGTTTCAAGATTTCAACAAGGTCTTTCCCGACAACACCACTCTTCTGATAGATACGTACGATACCATTAAGGGCGCGAAGCTGGCCACTAAGATAGGGAAAAAACTGAAGGGTGTCAGGCTGGACAGTGGCAATATAACACTCTTAAGTAAAAAGGTAAGGAAGATCCTGGACGATGCCGACCTGGCACACGTAAAGATTACGGCAAGCAATGACCTGAATGAGTACAAGATTTCTAAAATGCTTGCTAAAGGTGCGCGTATTGACTCATTTGGCGTTGGGACAGAGATGGTCACCTCGAAAGACACTCCCGCACTCGGCGGCGTCTATAAACTGGTTGAGCAGGAGATCGAAGGTCGCTTAATTCCTAAAATGAAGTTCAGTAAAGAGAAGACAACCTATCCGTCAAAAAAACAGGTTTATCGATTTCTTAATAAGAGAGGGATGTTTAAAAAGGACATAATCGGTCTGGCAGATGAAGATCTTGATGCCAAGGGGCTTTTACAGCCGGTTATGGAGAGAGGGAAGATCATATATAAGATACCATCCGTCCAACAAATACAGAAAACCGCAGAAAAAAATATATCTCAACTACCGGATAAATTTAAGACCCTGGATTGTAAAACTAAATATCCGGTAACGATTAGTAGAAAATTACGTCAGGTCAGGGATAACACAATGAATAACAGAAATGCGTATGGGCACGTTGCAACGTGCCCATACAAAAATTATGGGACGGAAAAAATATAATCCGGAAATTCATCATCGCCGTTCAATTAGAATAAAAGATTACGATTATTCGCGGGAGGGATTGTATTTCATTACCATTTGCACCCACAACCATGAAAGATTGTTTGGGCAGATTAATAATGATGAAATGATGTTAAACGAATATGGAAAAACTGCATACCATGAATGGCTGCAGACCGGTGAAATGCGGAAGAATATTTTATTACAAGAATTTGTAATCATGCCGAACCACATGCACGGTATCATTGAAATCAACAATTCAACCGGTAGGGGCATGATGCCTCGTGCCCTTTTACACTGTGATACAAAGAGCCAGGGCACGTATCAACGTGCCCCTACGGAACAATTTGGCAAACCAACATCAAATACAATACCAACTATTGTTCGTGGATTTAAATCAACGGTTACAAAACAGATAAATACCATTCGAAATACACCGGGGCAAACAGTCTGGCAGCGCAGTTATTACGAGCACGTTATACGAAATGAAAAATCGTATAACCGGATATTTGAATATATCAGGTATAATCCGAAAAAATGGTTGCAAGACGAATATTATATGGGTTAAATCATGAATAATTCTGTCCATACAATTCCGTTTATGAATCTGATGTTAGCTTTCATTCCTGCGATAGCGGTTGTCGGGATCCTTTGGAAATGGGGGCTTGGTTATGGAAACTCGCTTTATGCCATCTTCAGGATGCTCATTCAGCTTCTGCTGATAGGGTATTTTCTGATTTTTATTTTCAAATCAGATAGCTATCTGATTGTTGCCGGCGTTCTGGCAATTATGCTTTTCGCATCGAGTTGGATTGCTTTACGCACAGTTAAAATTCCCCGCAGGGTATTGTATCTGAAATCATTTTGCGCTATTTCAGTTGGCGGAGGTGTAATTTTGCTGCTTATAACGCAAGGCGTACTTAATCTGAAGCCGTGGTATCTGCCGAGTTATGTTGTTCCGCTTGCCGGGATGATTTTTGCGAATGCTATGAATAGTGTCAGTATTGCGCTGGAGAGATTGGATGCTGAAGTTGAGAGGAGTGTGCCGTATGACAAGGCACGTGTTATAGCGCTTCGCGCGTCTCTTATACCTATTACAAATTCTCTGTTTGCGGTAGGCCTGGTTTCATTACCCGGCATGATGACGGGGCAGATCTTGTCCGGAGTTTCGCCGTTTATTGCAGCAAGGTATCAGATCATGGTTATGTGCATGATATTTGGTTCGGCGGGGATTTCATCGGCTTGCTTTCTAACGTTGGTCAGATCTAATTTCACCAATAAAATATTGTAGGGGTACGCTGCGCGTGCCAGAATTTTCGTGTATTGAAACATTTTATATGATGAACCAGGGCACGTGCAACGTGCCCCTACAGAACAATTTGGTAAACCAACGTCAAATACAATTCCGACCATAGTTCGTGGATTTAAATCAACCGTTACAAAACAGATAAATACTTTTCGAAATACACAGGGGCAAACCGTCTGGCAGCGCAGTTATTATGAGCACGTTATACTAAATGAAAAATCGTATAGTCGGATATCGGAATATACCACCTATAATCCGGAAAAATAGTTGCAGGACAAATATTATATGAATTCGTGATTATGCCAAAGCACATATATATGGTATTATTGGAATCAATCATTCAAACATTCAAAACGTATGGGCACGATGTCTCGTGCCCAGATATTCAACAATGAATTGGAGAAATTATGTCGATCAAGGAAAATCTAGAAAAAGTGAAACAGAAAATTGCGGATGCTGCCATCAAGGTTGGCAAGGCGCCGGAAGATATTACATTAGTCATGGCAACAAAGACTGTTGATGCAGAACGGATACGAGAGGCCGTAAAATGCGGTGGTAATGTTATTGCTGAAAATAAGATCCAGGAAGCACTGAAAAAATATGAGGTGTTGAAAGACGAGGACGCCGAATGGCATTTTATCGGACATTTGCAGACCAATAAGGTCAAGGATGTATTGAAATTTGCGGACATGATTCATTCTGTGGATCGGATGAGCCTGGTTGAGAAGTTAGATAAACGTCTCATGAGCGAAGGCCGTTCAATGGATGTATTAATCCAGGTAAATACCTCGTATGAAGGGAGCAAATATGGGGTTGCCCCTGAAGAAGCAATTTCTCTCATCAAGGAGACGTCGCGGTACGATACCCTGAAGATCCGTGGGCTAATGACCATCGGTCTTTTCACCAAAGACGAGGTGAAGATTCGGAAGTGCTTCAAGTTATTAAACGGAATTCATGACTCTGTTATCAAAGAGGGCATTGATGGTGTGGAAATGAAGTATCTTTCCATGGGGATGTCCGGAGATTATCACATTGCTATTGAGGAAGGAGCCAATATGGTGCGTGTAGGGACGGCTATCTTTGGCGCTCGGGATACACCCGATGCTTATTACTGGCCTTCAGAGAAGGTAGACAAATAGCAATTAATGCGCTTCTAAACTTATGCAAGAAACAAGATGTTTATCGCTGATATGTTCAGCAGGATGAATTGAGCTGGAAATTTCGTAATCAGAAAGCAGGTTATCAAGTAAAGCGGGGTTATTTTGTTTTAACTCAATCATATAATCCATAAATTTAATAATACCGTTCCTGACAACTCTACTTGTTTTTTTTAACAGTTCCGGTTTGGACTTTGCTTCATCGATAAACAGCTTATCAAGGTTTTGCTCGTTAAATAACGTAACATCCCGAATAAAGTGCAAAATTTATATCTAAATATTTAATTCATGAATAGTAAAGGTGAATTTACTATTACCGGCCTTAATTGTCTAGCTTTTTCTTGATACAATATTTATTGTTCGTTATTTACCAGGCATATGGTTTAAAGCGGTAATCCCCTCCTGTCTCTGCATCGATATCCTCAAATTGTTATCGTAGGATGTTTAGATTATTCTGAGCCAGGAACACGGCGTATTCACTTCGGGTGCTGCCATCTATCAGCTTATCAGACCTTTCGCACCATTTCTTCATATCTTCCATATCAATATCTACTTTTACCACATTTAGTCCATCCTTGCTCATTTTCTTCACCTTTTCTTCAGCGTGTTCCAGCCATTCTTGATATGTGCGTGCCAATTTATCAGAATCTGTAGAGTAATCTAAAAGAAGTTGCCACTGGTCTTGACGATACCAGGCGAGTGCTAGATTGCGATTATTTTTAGCCATAATTTTTTCCTGTTTTTAGTAGGATAAATTAAAACCGTTTTCTTTGTATTTATGAAAACCTGAATTTTCTGATTTATTATATTCATAATGCAGAACTAGCTATGGGTAATTGCGCGATCATGAACTCTTTTCTTTATCGGTGAGATGCAGGCCGCACTCCTTATGATCGTCGTTAAGTTGATGGTTAAACCACCGCCAACGTCCTGCTCGGCGTGTTTCGTGAGACCCAATAGGGGTAGTGCAAATAATGCATCCGAGCGAGGCATAGTGCCATCCATCTCTTTCCATCTCAAGCAATTTGTGTATGGGTATATCATTGGCGCTGACGTACTCCTTGACTTTTTCTTCGATCCATGCAATTAATGGTGTCACTTTGAGCAGGGGGCGTACCTGCCCGTCCTGTTGTTTATGTTGAATAATATCTATTCGCTTAGTTTGAGACCTGGCATTAGATTGATCGGCACGTAACCCTGTAATCCAGACATCAAGGGTGTCAAGAACCTTGTTATTTGGATCAACTTTGCGTATTTTACAGCAATATTCCTGTTTCGCCTTGCTATCAAAAAAGAGACTTTCTCCGTGGTCACGAACCATCCTGCTTATTGCATCAAAATCAGGTGCCGCTTTTTCAATCTTGATATTGTATTTTTTCTCCAGTTCACGAAAGAGATCATATGTTTCCGGAAAAAGGCGTAGAGTGTCCACGGTGTAAACGCGGGGGGCTGAAATACCGGCACGAACCACCATATCTATTAAGGCTACACCCGTCCATTGTCCACTGGTGCCAATCGCAGCGCGTTCCCCAAACATACGAAACAGTTCTGCCATTAATTCTCCCGGATCTGATATCTCTTCCAGCTTTTCAATAAGTTTTTGATCAATCTTGATATTATTCATTTTGGTAATGCATAATATCAGGTTTATATGATAATTTCCAAATTTTATTGATTTATATTCCGAATTGTACTATTAAATGCTTATACATTATATTTTTACACTGATTTTTTCCCCTTTAGATAGTAATTAATATAAACACAAGATTTAAGTAATCATAAGCTTTGATAATTGAGGAATACCTAAATTCTTGAATTCTTAAATTGTTTTTAATTCTTATCTGTATTCTAAAATATACGGGAATCAATATATGAAGATTTGTCTGGCTCAAATAAATCCAACCATTGGCGCATTTAAGCAGAATGCACGAAAGATTTGCAAATTCATAGATGCTGCCAGGAAGAGTGGCGCTGATCTGATTGTATTTCCTGAGATGAGTATTGTGGGTTATCCACCAAAGGACATGCTGGAGCTTTCCGGATTTGTAGACTGTAATCTAAAAGCGTTGCAAGAGGTAAAGGGTAGTGTTACCGGTATTTCGGCTATTGTGGGTTTTGTTGACAGAAATGAAGCCAGACGTGGTAAATCTTTATATAATGCGGCGGCATATATAAAAAATGGGAAGATTGTCTCCAGGCATTATAAATCTTTGCTGCCTACCTATGACGTATTTGACGAGGATAGGTATTTTGAACCGACGCATAACATTTCAGTAGCAAAGATATCCGGTAGAAAATTTGGTATTTCCATTTGCGAGGATGTTTGGGGTGCTGATGTGGCATGGCCGGGGATGATCCATCACAATGACCCGATTGAATGCATGGTAAACCAGGGAGCGGAGATTATTATAAATATTTCAGCATCGCCTTTTACTATTGGTAAGCAGGATGTAAGGCTGAAGATGCTGTCAGGACACGCAAAGAGGAATAATGTACCAATTATTTTTGTGAACCAGATTGGCGGCAATGATGATCTGGTATTTGATGGAAATAGTTTGGCAATTAATAAACATGGAGTTATAGTAAGCCGGGCTCCGGGTTTTGAAGAAAATTTACTCATGGTAGATTTCAATGGCCCGGATGTGACTGCAGTGGATAGTGAATCAGAGTCGGTTAAGAGAGAAACTTCAGGCGTAGTAGGTGAAGATGATATTGGGTCGGTCTATAAAGCCTTAATTCTGGGCACACGGGATTATTTAAATAAATGCGGATTCAAAAAAGCCGTGATTGGCCTGAGTGGCGGAATAGATTCTGCCGTTACAGCCGTAATTGCCGTTAAAGCTCTTGGTAAGGGCAAGGTGATTGGTGTTACAATGCCTTCACACTTTTCATCTAAAGGTAGTGTAGAAGATTCCATAGTACTGGCTGAAAGGCTTGGAATTGAATGTAAGGTGATACCAATAAAGTCTGTTTATAATGCATATACAAAGACCTTGAGTGGCGTATTTGCAGGGCTTCCATTTGATGTCACAGAAGAAAATCTACAGGCGAGGATAAGGGGTAAAATCCTGATGGCCATCTCAAATAAATATGGATGTCTTGTGCTGACAACCGGAAATAAATCAGAACTTGCGGTTGGTTATTGCACTCTATATGGTGATATGTGTGGCGGGTTGGCAGTTATATCAGATATTCCTAAGACCATGGTGTACGAGCTTGCCGAATACATCAACCTGAAAAAAGAGATTATCCCCACTGAAACTATCGAAAAACCTCCGTCAGCAGAATTGCGCCCAAATCAAAAGGATCAGGATTCATTGCCTCCGTATGATGTTCTGGATGGAGTGCTAAGGGCATATGTTGAGGAATCAAAGGATGTTGGTGATATCGTGAGGATGGGCTATGATGAGTCGCTCGTTAAAGATATTATTAATAAGGTTGATAGAAATGAGTACAAGAGGAAACAGGCGGCCCCGGGACTAAAGGTCACTACAAAGGCGTTTGGAACAGGCAGAAGGATGCCTCTTGCGCAACAATACACAAGATAGTAATATACTGAGGAATTGATATATTTAGAATGAAACATGAAGCGCTGTTTTATCAAGCAGAAGAGAACAAGAGAGTTAGTTGCCATTTGTGTCCGCATCGATGTGTGATAGCGGATGGTAAGTTGGGTTACTGTGGGGTAAGAAGGAATATAGACGGTAAGCTTTTCTCGATGATCTATGGTAGCGTTTCATCGGCGAGTGCTGACGCAATCGAAAAGAAACCCCTGTACCATTTCTTTCCCGGTAGCCATACATTCTCAATCGGTTCTCTTGGGTGCAATATGCGATGTGGCCATTGTCAAAATTGGCAAATAGCTCATTCGGGTATTGAGAATAGTGACAGAGATACATCCTATATTTCTCCGGAAAAACTAGTGGCTCTTTCGTTGAAAAACAGATGTAAGGGGATTTCGTGGACTTACAATGAGCCGACAATCTGGCTTGAGTATGCAATTGATGGTGCAAAATTAGCGAAGGAAAAAGGGCTATACACTGTTTTTGTGACGAACGGTTATATAGAACCGGACGCATTAGATGCAATTGGGCCGTATTTAGATGCTTACAGAGTTGACATAAAGGGCTTAGACAGCCATACGGCAAAAAATTCTTCAGGGACTGATATTAAGGTAAGTGGTGAGTTACAGGACTCCAGGCATTGTTTTTATAGAGATGTTACCGGTATAAAGAGTGTAGGGCCGATTTTAGACGCTGCAATCAGGGCAAAATCAAAATGGGGCATGCATGTGGAAATAATAACCAATGTAGTGCCTGGTTATAATGATGACACTAAGGAGTTGCATGACATTGCTAGATGGATTGTACAAAATCTTGGAGATGAGACGCCATGGCATGTGAGCAGATTTCACCCATATCTTGAGTTGTCACATGTTCCGTCTACGCCGGTTGCAACGTTAGAATCAGCCAGAGAGATAGGTGTTGAAGAGGGTCTCAAATATGTTTACATAGGAAATGTTCCTGGACACGAATGGGAAAATACATATTGCCATAGCTGTGGGAAGATGTTGATTGAAAGGGCTGGTTTTAGTGTTAGAAAATTTGAAATAAGGGATGGAAAGTGTACAAACTGTAATGCCAGGATTCCCATTGTTGGTGGTTTTGGATAAAACAGGTTCCACTTAATACCAGTGATTTATAAACTTTTTTCCGATGTGAAATGCAGGCACTTATCGAAGATTGCATTAAGGCTGTGGATACAGTAAAATGGAATTTAAAATCACGGTTAATATTGTCAGGCAGGTAGGTACGTTATAGAATAACAGAATTATTATGAGGGTTTATGTATGCTTAAAAAACAATCAATAATAACATTAATTACCGATTTTGGTCTACAAGATGGATATGTGGGTGTTATGAAGGGTGCAATGGCCAATATTAATCTATCGGCAAACGTGATTGATATTAGCAACAACATAGAACCTCAGAATATATTTCAAGCTGCTTATGTCCTTAACAGCTCATATGCTTATTTTCCAAAGGGGACTATCCATGTGGTTGTCGTTGACCCTGGAGTAGGAAGTGACAGGAAGATTATTTGCTTAAAAACTGATGATTATTTATTCCTTGCGCCTGATAATGGAGTGCTCTCATTTGTTACTGCGAAGGAGGAGTCTCCGTCGATTCGAGAAGTTACTAACGGGAAGTTTTTCCTGCCATTAATCAGTAATACATTTCACGGACGTGATATCTTTGCACCAGTAGCCGCGCATCTCTCCAAAGGGATTAACTATAAGGAACTTGGTGAAAGAGTTGAGAAGATAAATCAAATTGATCTGCCAAAACCGATTCTTTCTCCGGATAGGGAGTTAACGGCAGAAATTTTATATGTGGATAGTTTTGGCAACCTTATTACTAATGTTAATAGGGAAATTATTGACAGGATGAAGCTTGAGTCAGAAAGGGTGTCAATTACGATGGGTAGGAGGAGAATTAACGGTATTTGTAGTTCATATACCGATGTTGGAGATAACGAGGCGTTAGCAATATTTGGAAGTTCCGGTTATCTGGAAATATCAGTGAATCGGGGCAACGCCGGAGATGTCTTAAAATTAAAAAAAGGTGATAAGCTGGTTTTGGGGAATTAGTTTAATGTATAGAATATTCAAAACAGGCGGGTAACCTGCCCGAATAGGTACAGGCGGGGAAACCCGACCTACAAAAATATAATATTTTTTTGCGTAGGTCGGGTTTCCCCGCCTGAATAGCGAAGTTGGGCAGGTTACCCGACATTTATTATCAGGCAGAATGAAAACATAATGATTTTGCTGAAGGCTTAACTTATGGAAAAAGGTATATTTGTAACGGGTAGTGGAACAGGAGTCGGTAAAACTGTCATTGCAGGCGCGATAGCTGCGGCAATAAAGGCGCATGGTCTGGACGTGGGTGTCATGAAGCCAGTCGCATCAGGCGCAAAAGAGATAGATGGGAAACTTGTATCTGAAGATGCAGTGTATCTGAAGAAAATAATTGAAAGCGACGACGATGATGATCTTGTTGCCCCTGTCCGTCTAAAACCGCCAATCGCCCCAACGATGGCGGCATCAACGACCGGTGTTTCGATCGATATTGGCAAGGTATGGAAGGCGTACAAAGAGCTGACAAACAGACATGATTTTGTTGTTGTTGAAGGAATTGGTGGCCTTATGGTGCCGATTGATGATACCCTTTTTGTTGCTGACATGGCCCGTGAAATGGATCTGCCGCTCGTAATAGTGAGTAGCGATTATCTCGGCACAATAAATCATACCCTTTTAACGGTTGAATATGCCAGGAGTAGAAATCTTAGAATAAAGGGAATAGTGATAAATATGTTGAAGAGTAGTGACGGTTTTGTTCGAGAAATAGAGAAATATTCTTCTGTTCCTATTCTCTGGACTATTCCATATATAGAAAATATATGCGTTGAAAAGTGTGCACACGGTGACATCGTAGAATACTTTTGCGGGGGAATAAACATATCAAAGATAATGAGAAAAGAGGGTTAGGTCGTTTTTAACATACGTGAGAAATTAAATAATGGGATAAAACATAATTGACATTTTTTTTAGTTCTTGATAACATACCCGGCCCTTTTATAAATTAGTACGTTCAGGAAATAGTTAGGAGTCTTATACGAGATGAGTACGGAGGCTATTTTAGCACCTTTAAAAGATCAAATGCGTGAAGTAGAGGAGCGTCTTTGCAGCGATATATCCCCTGCAGACAAACGCCTTTCAGACCTGGTGTTCCATGTCAGCAAGATCCAGGGCAAAAGGTTTCGACCCGCATTGCTTTTGCTGTCAGGTCAATGTTCGGGTGGTTTAATGCCGCAACACATTGATTTAGCGGTAGTTGTGGAGCTTATACATACGGCAACACTTGTACACGATGATATTATTGATGAAGCGGTGGTTAGAAGACATATCGAGACTATGAACATAAAATGGGGAAGTAAGATTTCCATTTTGTTTGGTGATTACCTTTTTTCGAGGGCCTATACAATACTTTCTGCCCTCGATTCACAAATGGCAACACTCATAATGTCTCAGACAATAAATATCCTGTGTGAAGGTGAAATAGTCCAGCTCTTAAGATGCTATGATGCTGAGGTTACAGAGTCTGAATATCTGAGCATTATAGAGCGCAAAACGGCTTCTCTTTGTGCCGCCAGTTGTAAACTAGGGGCAATTGCTTCCGGGGCAAATAAAAAACAGACCGAAGTTCTTACTAACTATGGTTCAAAAATTGGGATGGCTTTTCAGATAATAGATGATTGCCTGGATGTTATGGGTACAGAAGAGAAAATGGGAAAACCAATAAATTTAGACACTCAGAGTGGAAAACTGACATTACCATTTATTAGGCTGGTAGATAAGTTGCCGACAGATCGAAAAGAGAGTGCGCTTGAACTTATTTTCCAGAATAATAGTAAAGACTCAAAAGCCGCGATAGCTGATTTGCTTGCAGAACATGATGCCGTTGACTACGCATACGAAACAGCAAGACGGTTGGTAAAGGACGCGCAGGATGGACTATCCATCATACCTGATTCTATCCATAAAACAGCACTTATAGAACTAGGCAATTATGTGATTAAACGAGATAGGTGAAACAGATTAAGTTTACACGATAGTATTTATATTGAAGTGCGATATGGAGGCGATTTAAAATGTTTAGTATCCCAATTGGGTGGTTTGGTATTCCTGGTGGTTTTGAGTGGATTATCATACTGATTGTTGCGTTGTTAATTTTTGGTAAAAGACTTCCTGGGACTATGAGATCCATTGGTAAAGGATTTGTAGAATTTAAAAAAGGGTTGAAGGGCGTTAACGACGAAGTTGATGAGGTAAAGGAAGATATTAAGAATATTGACAAGGAAGATGTTAACGTAAAGTAAATATTACTTGTTAATTGAAAAAATGAATTTGCCGTATTTAGCATGTCGTTTCCACAGTTTTAACACACCAACTCACTGTCCGCCTCGTACACACCTGGCATAGTAGCTGTCCAACTTACCGTACTTGCTGATGAGTCCATAGCTGAAATTTACGTCCCACGCACTATAGGGGCAACTCACACAGGCAGTAGAGGACCAATAATGTTCCGGATTTGTATCTGGAAAATATGTTCCATCTATCGCAGGAGAGAATAGGTTGTAATCAATAATAGAGCTAAGCTCCTTGTAATTTGGAAGCCGCCAGTCATCATGACCAGCAAGCGAAAAAGCTTCGCAATACGTAATGGCATCATCCCAATTACGTTCAATATCGTCGTCCTGCTGCTGCCACATGAGGTCTGTTACATTGTCTGTGACAGTTCCGTCACTATTATCAGTAAAATCTGCGGTATCCGTACCACCTCGCACACACCTGACATAGTAGCTGTCCAATTTATAGTAATTGACGACATACCCGTTGTAGAAATACACGAGCCACGCACCGCTGGGGTAGCTCACAAGGGTAGTAAACGACCAATAGTACGAGGGATTTGTATTTGGAAAATATGTCATATCGATTGCAGGATTGTAATTGCCCAGACTTACAATATTTTTGAGCTCTTTTACCTCCGGCAGTCTCCAGTCAGTATGCCCAGCAAGCGAAAGGCCTTCGGAGTAGCTTACTGCTTCGTCCCATGTTCTTTGAATGTTATCATCCTCTTGCTGCCACATAAGGCCAGTATTGTTATCTGTCACAGTACCATCTCCATTATCGGTGTATGATGGAGGATTGATAGTGTAGTCTGAATCTTCTCCAAACGTAGGCGTAAAATCCTGAGTTTGTCCAGTATCCGGAAACTTAAAAAATATTGGGTTAACAGGCGGTGCTGTATCAACGGTTAACCAATCAGAGCAGATTATCCCATTGACTGGTGTAGTAAGTGTCGTCAAAACGCCAACTCCACCAAGATCAGGAAATCCAGGAATTGAGAGAGGAACAGATATCAGTGGATCAATTGCCGGAAGTGGAATTGAGAATAAAGATATGGCAGTATCGTATACAGATAAATAGACATTCCAGGTTGCCGGTGATGTTGTGCTTACAGAGAATTCCATATTAAGTGTACCATCTGCATAATTATGATTCTGGGTTAGTACACATGTTGTCCCATTAGCATTTAACGAAAGTAACAACATCAGGAATACAAGCGCCAATTGACAAGTGGTGTATTTAACTAATTTGAGATTGGGGATTCTGTGTCTCATATTAATTTTTTTGATTTGAGTATAACTATTTATGGTATTAATATTCATAGACAAGTGAGAAAATCCTCTCTATTACGTATCCCTAAACGTTTATTAACATCATCCTTATTTAAGAATTCCATATTATATAGGGGGCTAAAGAGCTATGTCCACAAAGAAACCTTCTTTTTATAGTACTAAATGATTAAACAGAAGTATCCTCGACACACTGCGAACACTCTGACAGGTATGCTACTTATGCTTGTAATCAAAAGCAATAGAAAAAAATTAGGAAAATTAAAATATCAAGACACGCAACTGCCAGTAATCGTCGATGTTTTAATGTAATGATATGCTGGCATATGTCTCACCGTTTACGTAATGGGATGCAGTACAACTATAATAAGATTTAACTGGATATCAGTGCCGGTATGGGCTTGGACAGTGAAACAGACAATTTTATTGGAACGGGTATGTCAATCCGCTTCTGATATTCTTCTGTGACTAACATATCGAATAACATATACCAAATCAGACAGTTATAAAATCACTCCCCTTGTTATTCCACAAGCCATCTGAAATATCTAATCTTGATTGGATCAACAGAACGGTCAACAATTGCCAGGATCTTCTTTTCGGCAAAGGCGTCTGGTGAATTTGATTGTGTGTGCCCACTTGTCATCAAGCAACTGCCAGTGTATCATTTGACCTTTTTACACGATAATCCAATGCATGTGGCTCTTTATCCAATAAATCAAGTAATACTTTTGTTGAACCTGTGGGGTATCTTCTGCCTTGCTCCCATTGTCTGATACTTGAAACACTGATATTCAATAATCGAGCAAATACAGTTTGGCTCAAATTGACTTTCTGGCGAATTCTCTTTATTTTTTCGGGAGACATTTCATTTATTGTTGGAATCTTCACTCCTAACTCATTCAACTCTTTTTCTGTAAAAGGACTGCCGAGTCCTGATTCAAGTAATCCTTGTGCAAGGCTTCCTATTGCCTCTTTCATACTATTTCTCATTTTCGCTCTCCAATTTAATGAAATCACCACAAGTTATTGCATGTTTAACCTGCTCTGCCTCAAACTCCAGAATTTGCTTTCTAAAGTTTTTTCCATCACTCCGTAATCCATCTGAAATATCTAATCTTGATCGGGTCAACAGAACGGTCAACGATTGCGAGGATCCTCTTTTCGGCAAATACACTGGTTTGCCCCTCATCGGTTATCTGAGCCGTGACATAAACCGTAAATACATTTGAACGTGTCGTAATCAGGTTTGAGATTGCACGCAATCTTTTTTCTTCATCCCATTTATAAGTAGCTGAGGTATCGGTGATTCCATTCGCTCCATCAACTTTATCTATTAAATCTCCTATGCTTTCATATGGTTTACTTCCGCCGGAGATTTCCGTTGCTATTGTGCTGCCCAGGGTTCCTCCAGAACCATCTGGTAATGATGCCAATACCTCGGTGGGAGCGGTATTGACATTGATCAGGCCGGGGATGCGGTACTCAGGCCCGTCAAAATCACCGGTCTGAGAACCTGTATCGGCTGAATCTTTACTGCTGTCTCCGTCATTATCGATATTGTCCATAGACGGATCTGTTATGGTAATGTATTCTAATAAATTCAGGTAGTCTATTGGGTAGCTTGGTGTGTCACCAACTCTGACACTGGACCACTCGCTACCTTTATGAATAAAACCAATATACCCTTTATTCGAGAATCTCCTGTTTGCTATAAGAAAACTGGGTTTCCATGTAGCATCAGACCAACCATCGCTACCATCACCTGGGTCAAAAATACTTGCCAGATTTTCCTCACCAGCGGTTTCGTCTCCCGTTGACCATTCCCATGGGTTGGATGCAGATGCAGTTAAAGGTATCGGTCTTGGATCATTTAACTGTTTGGTTCTAGTGACAGCTCCGAGTGCATTTCCGTAATGTGTTTTCTGTACAGTTTTGTCGTCAGCATCACTTAAGGTCAGGGTTTCGCCGTTGGTTGTCAGGATGTTAACATTGGGATCATATAGATCAGCTGCTGTTCCTCCTCCTTCATAGTCAAAATCAGATTCATATGCTTGAACGTTATCTGCGATTACAAAGTAGGTCTGACTGCCAATAATCCCGCTGAGTGGTATCGGGGGCATGGTTGTACCAGTTATCGTCCAGCTTGCTAGGCTAATGTCAGTATCGTACGGGTTAAATAATTCGATATATTTACCAAAGACGCCTGATACCGGATTGCTAACTTCCGCCTCAACCTCGTTTATATACGGAGTCCTTTCGATACCATAGTAATCATCGATACCATCATTATATATTGTTACAGTATCATCTGAATCGATAAAGTCCTTTATGTTAACTGCCAATTGATGACGTTCTATATCTTTAGCTGATGAACCAGTTATACCGCCTGCTAATAAGGCGTCCATTATCCTCTCTACTTTCTGAATATCAGTGTATACTCCATTATTTACCAGTGCATTGATATTTAACATGGTCGTAGATGTGCCCACACCATCCAGTTGATACTCTGGACAAACGATAGTGTCGGCTGAATAGGTAGTTAAATAGCCTTTAAAAGCACCCTGATCTTCTGGAGAGATCCCTCCCGTAGTGAATTGTTCTCCCAGCCTGCTCTCGTATGATGAGGTGCCCATGATCTCCGCTTCTGACAGCAGGCCAAAGGGCACATCATCACCAATTGGAGAAATCGAATTGAATTCATTTGGTTCGTTTGTGTCTTCTCCTGCCTCGTCTATACTCGAATCTCCGTCATTATCAATCTCATCATTTTGAGGATCAGGAATTTTTCCAGGGTCATCATCTCCAGCGTTACCTGGATTCGAGTCACTTCCGTGTCTTGCGTTAATAATAAGATTTGCAATGGTGGTCCCATTACCTACTTCTCGTTGAATTAAATCGGAGAGATCGATCTCAAATGTCGACCAGCCTTCATTAGAAGTATGTGAACCGCCACCGGCCTTATTTCCTGATACGTTTATATTTACCCTTGCCTCCCTGTCGTCAGTTATTAATACTGCATATCTTGCCCTGAGGTTACCGGGAAGTCTAATATCAGATGATGAATCAGTTGCTGGAAAATAGATCCATTTAGAGTCTTCTGGAGGAATACTGACACCCTCCTTATCATTGTCATAATCAGTGCCATCAAAAATGCCATTACCGGGCCATGATGCGTCACCAGATGGATCGTAGTAATCGTAATTTGTGTCAGTGTTATCATTGTTGTATGCAACATCATCGTCTCCAAATTTATCCTGTCTTATGATGTATATCGCATGCTCCAGTCCGGCCTTTGCTACCTTCTCGCATTTTACACTGTCGGTGTAATTTCTCGTGGCCCTGGTTTCTATTCGTGACAAGGTTGCGAACGTAATCGCCATCAACGAAAGGATTGTCAATATGCCGATAATAACCACCAGGACATAACCGTTTTCATTTTTCAGGTTGTTCATTTTTAGAGTACGTGTCATATAATAGCGATAGCGCCTATTATTTATTCTGAAAACGAGGTGCTGTCCCTATTAATTAATTCAATTAATTGTTAACCATAAATTTTCACAATCTTATTAAGCGGAATTACCAATAAATATATCTTTTTTACAATAAAATTTATCTCTATTATCTTTTTTTCTAATTTCTGTATCAGTTTGATATATGCCGGTTCTTCCTCTTTAAACGGTGGGAAAAAACTAATGACGATTACTAAAGAACAATCGCTGTAATCTTTTTTGGATTTCTTGTCACAAACCTCCATAATTACTGGAAACATATCGTTTAAGTCATCACCGGATTTGTAATTTCTTGTTAGTATGTTACTATAGCCTCTTGAGACTGTTAGCATTGCATCACTACCTTCCAAAAACAGCATAGCAGGGGATTCGATCCTAAGTTCTGCAACCCACTTCTTTTTATGCTGACTGAAGTAAAGACCACGGACTATCCAGTCCAGAGAACGGTTAAATCTGTTAACGTCTACCTTAAATGCTAACGTTGACTGTCCATTGGATTTTATTGGCTTATTGACCCGTAACAACAATCCAGCAAGTTTCGGATTTCTTTCCCAAGAACGTAGAATTTTCGTTTGGATCTGATTCATGGCAACTCTATTATTAGTAATGCTACAGGTTAAAACCATCATTAAGTATTCGTCTTCCTTTGACTTCCTCATGTTATGAACATCACATGAAGGAACTTTAATAGGTGATTTGCGGTAGTCTATACCAAGATCCTTAACCTCTGGGAATATACATTTTGGTGGCACATGTTCATCAGAGATGGACTTTTCTTCACACATGTAGCAAGTCTGTTCTTTCATATATTCATTCTTTCAGTTTCTTTATTGATTTGTTGGCAATAAGTATTTTCATTTGGTCAATGGCAATCTTATTTAATTTGGACAATCTTTCATCAGAAGGCATATGCTGTTTGATAAGTTCTGAATTGTAACTTTCCATATTTGAAAGAACAACTAACTGTTCTGAATGTAGCATAATACCTGATATTTCCTTTTAAATCCTGATATTCTTCTCGCCACTCTTTTGCGGTTTTTCCGAACAATGCAATGTTTAACAAATCAGCTTCATTTGCGTAAACATATTTCCTTTTACTTTTTGATATGTTTTCAGGAATCAAATTTTCCCTTATGGCATCAGTATGTATCAGATAATTTACCTTGGCAAATGTTCGGGATACGTTCCATTCTAATTGATTTTGTTTGGCCTCTGCCAGTTTTAGTTTCTGAAATTCTTTAAGGAGGTATAACTTAAATTCTGCACTTATCCACGACGCAAATTCGAAGGCTATATCTTGGTGAGCATAAGTTCCACCATATCTACCCGCCTTTGAGATGATACCTATGGCATTAGTTGCAGCTATCCATCTTTTAGGTGTAAGAGAAAAACTATTCGAACCTGCATCATTTTTAAACCCATCGAATTCGATGGAATTAAAATCAGGATTATGCAGTTGCTCCCACAGACCGATAAAATCAATAGTACTACGGTTCCTCATCCAGTTTTGAAGGATATAATCACTTCTTTCCAGATCTTTATACTTTGCAATATCGGTAAGTGAGATATAATCTTCTTTCTCATTAGAAAAGATTACTATTTCAGTTCCTCTTACATCTATTTTCTGTTTTGTCATAAATCACCTTTAATTGGCATTCAATCTCGGTATAGCGGGTTAGTTTATATTTATGTCTCGTCAGTAAAAACTGTAGGTTATGTTAATATTGACCCTTGCCTTCCTGTCATCCGTAATTAATACGGCGTATCTTGCCCTGAGCTTGCCTGGAAGTCTTATGTCTGGTTGACGATGTGGTTGCCGGGAAGTATATCCATTTAGAATCATTTGTAGCGTCACCGTCATAATGATTGCCTTCAAAAATACTATCACCTGGCCAAGATGCGTCACCGGATGCATCATAGTAATCGTAATTTGAGTTACTGTAGGTTCAATCTTGTATATTGAACCTGCATTACTCCTCCATTTCTGGAGGAGTCCGGAGACTCTCACGGTATTGATATTATGTTTGTGGACGTTCCTGTGTATCGATTACGTGTGTCTGAAACTGTCATTTTTACTTCTACGGCCTTCGGCAGGTATTGGTATGCTGTGTTTGTGCCGCTTTCCCAGATATCTTCCCATGTTCCATCACTATCTTGATATCTAAATTGTAATGTCTTGACATTTAAGCCGAGTTCGTTATATGTAGTTCCTGCATTAGGAAAGCTGCTAATTGCTGAATTAAGGGTATTGGTTCCTGTATTCTCAAGCTTATACAGAATATTATCGGTTTTCAGGTAATAGGTAATTAGTGCGACCGGTTTATCTTCTAGATTTGGTGTGCTTGATAAGAGTGTGATTATGTCGCTTCCTTCCTTTGCACCAATAGTACTGTAACTGGACGCGGAGACGTCATTAAATGCTTTGAACAGTTCGTATCTTGTATTCAAGGTTGCCCCGGAGATGTCCCCCTTTATGATGTCAAAAGCGGCCCTCACGTTCTGGTACACTTCACCGCGCGCGTCTGATTGTGAGAAGGCGTTACTTGCCTGTTTGAAGATCATTGATGTGATCAGGATGAGTATCGAGGCCAGTGCTACGGCCACAATAAGTTCTACCAGGGTGAAACCAGAATCTATATGTAGAATTGATAACTTGCGATTCGAGATTTGAGATTTGTTATTATTGGTCTGCAATTGATACATTTTCTCTCTTAGACAAAGTTATACTGTTTTTAATTTGATCGAATATGCCTCACTATGTTGCTTGCATGATAACTGCTTCTCACCAGTGGTCCGGAGAATACTTGTGAAAATCCCATCTCTAGCGCATTCTCTTTTAACTCGTTAAATTCCTGGATAGTATAATATTTTTTTACTTCTGACAAGCCTGCTCTCGGCTGAAGGTACTGGCCGATAGTCAGAATTCTAACATCCGCTCTCCTTAAATCATGTAATGTTTCCAGTATCTGGTCTTTTGTTTCTCCCAGCCCAATCATTAAACCGGATTTAATTAGTGACATGAAATTTCCAGCATATTCTAACACTTTTAAAGAGAGATCATAGCTCCCTCCAGGTCGCACTCGTGTAAAGATATCTCGTACTGTCTCGATGTTATGATTGAAAACGTAGGGTGTTGATTTGAGGACGTGTTCTAATAGTTTTAGATCTCCTTTGAATTCAGGTGTCAGTATCTCAACCTTGCACATAGGTCTGAGTTTTCGGATCTCAATTACCGTATTATAAAATTGTTCTGCTCCAGAGTCTGGCAAGTCATCTCTCGTGACTGACGTTATTACTACATAGTCCAGGGCCAGTCTGTCCACAGCAATTGCAATCTTCTCGGGTTCTTGTCTGTCCAGTTTTCCAGGAGTACCGGTACGGATGTTGCAATAGAAACACTTCCTGGTGCAGATATCACCCATTATCAGGAATGTAGCAGTCCCTCTTCCATAGCATTCTGCAATGTTCGGGCACTTTGCTTCATCACATACGGTGTTTACCTTATTCTCTTTCAGGACAGTCCTGATTTGATTATAGGTGACGCCGGAAGGGCCCCTGACTTTAAGCCAGTCCGGATGATGTCTACGTCTTACGTGAATACCATGGGGAGCATTTACAGTTCTTGGTATATCAAGCATTGCTTTGTTTCATTCCTTGCACCCTTTCAGGGTGCGGTTATTGTGCGTCTTATACCCCGGGGTTAAAACCCCAGGCTTTATGATCATGCCACTTCAGGGTATCGGTTTCGTCAAGTATATGTGGATTCGCTTCGCTTAATCCACCCTACAAATAAACAAATGTATGTGTGGTGTGGTGGTGTAGGGTGGATTAACGTCCTTGGTGATTTTTGTCCGGGGAAGCGAAGCAAATCCACCTTCATTATCTACAACTAATTGGGATTACTTCCACACCATGTTAATTTTGGTTTCCTTGCTGCACGGACAATGTCAAGCCTTCCGATTGGAGTATTCAGTGGCGCTTTAGTCAGTTTTTCCGGATCGTGTTCAGCCTCTTCCTTGATCACTTTCATTGCGTCTATGAATGCATCCAGATTTTCTTTTGTTTCTGTTTCGGTAGGTTCGATCAGCATAGCACCTTTGACAATTAACGGGAAATAGATTGTTGGTGGATGAAAACCAAAATCCATAAGGCGCTTGGCAATATCATTTGTAGTTATACCGTTTGGCATCCAACTATCATCGATAATAAATTCATGTTGGCATGTTCTGTCATATTGCAGATGGTAATGTTTTTTCAATTTCTCTTTCATATAATTTGCGTTAATGACAGCATTTTCAGCAACGTTTCTTAGTCCGGACGATCCGACAGCCCTTATGTAAGAGTAAGCCCTGAGGAGAATACTAAAATTTCCGTAATAGGAGTGTGTCCTGCCAATAGACTCTTTTGATTGCTCAAATACCAATTCATCATTCTTCTTAACAATCCTGGGATTTGGCAGAAATGGTTCCAGCTTTTTAATGACACCAACAGGGCCGGAACCTGGACCTCCGCCTCCATGGGGTGTTGAAAATGTTTTATGCAGATTAAGGTGCATAACGTCTATCCCAAAATCGCCCGGTTTGACTATTCCCAGCATCGGATTCATATTGGCGCCATCGAGATAGCACAGTCCACCATGGTCGTGGATTATTTTAGTGATTTCCAGGATATTTTCATCAAATATTCCTAATGTATTCGGGTTTGTTATCATGATGCCTACAATATCTTTGCTCATCTTTTGTCGTAAATCGTCAAGGTCAATTCCTCCGGACAGAGCTGATTTCACCTGAACCGGCTCAAATTCACACCGTGAAACAGATGCGGGATTAGTCCCATGGGCAGAGTTCGGAATAATGACTTTTGTACGCTTCTCACCTCTCTTTTTAAACCATGCGTCCATAATCATTATACCGGTAGATTCGCCGTGTGCACCGGCAGCCGGTTGTGTTGAAAAGGCATGCATTCCCGTGATCTCGCAAAGATATTCCTGTAACTGATATATTATTTCCAGTGCACCTTTGTTGTGTTGTGATAATGGGTGTATATTAAATTCAGGGATTTTTGCCACTACCTCATTTATTTTTGGATTATACTTCATCGTGCAACTACCTAACGGATATGGCCCGTTGTCCACGCTAAAGTTAGATTTGGAAAGATTTGTGTAATGTCTGACAACTTCGACTTCAGAGAGTTCAGGAATGGTAATGTCAGCCCTCTGTAAATTACCTGGAATATTAGTTTGTATGTCTAATAATCTGACATTGAAAGAACTGCTTCCCTCTTTGGATTTTTCATTGAGTAATTTCATCTATAACCCTGTCTATATCCTCTTTCGGTGTCATTTCCGTACAGCAAACCAGATAACAATCCTCAAGATCCGGATAACATTTTTCCAAAGGAATACCAATTTCTATATCTGGTAATTTTGACAGAATATCCTTGCTGATCCTTACAACAAATTCATTGAAGAAAGGCTTATCAAACACCATATCAATGCCTTCAATTTGATTTAACCTATCGGCAAAATAGACGGCTAATTGATTATTTAACTGTGCCAGTTTGCCCAGGTTCTTTCCGTAGGTAACGAGGTATACGGCAGCCGCAAGCGCACAAAGTCCTTGATTCGTGCAAATATTGCTCGTGGCTTTCTCTCTTCTTATATGCTGCTCCCTTGTGCAGAGAGTAAGGGCAAATCCTCTATTGCCATGGATGTCAACGGTTTCTCCTGCGAGTCTTCCGGGAAGCTGTCTGGTATAAGCCTGTTTTGCTGCGATGATACCCAGTCCGGGCCCTCCAAAATTCATTGGGTTGCCAAAAGATTGTCCTTCTGCGGTAACGATATCAACACTGTATTCAGAGAAAGGTTTCAGCATCGCCCAGCTTAAGGCCTCTGTTGTGGAAGTAATGAACAATATGTCTTCAGCTTTTTTTCTGATCTCATAAAGGTCTTCAATTAAACCAAAGAAATTCGGATTTTGAACTATTATTGCAGAGCTGCCTTCTGTTTTGAAATTAGATGTCAGACCGTCTGAAATATCTACTTTCACAATCCTGATTCCATTTGCTCTGGCATATGTCTGCAGGACTTCATGATAAAACGGATTTAATGCCCGCGATACAAGAACCTGCTTTTTCCCTTTTATCCTTGATGCAAGTATCATTGCCTCCGCAAGGCTGGTGGCCCCATCATACATTGAGGCATTGGAAACATCCATACCAGTTAACTCGCAGATCATACTCTGATATTCAAAAATTGCCTGTAGAGTCCCCTGGCTGATTTCCGGCTGATAAGGGGTATATGATGTGCTGAATTCGCCCCGTGATGTTATGGTATTTACCGTGGATGGAATATGGTGGTTGTAACTGCCACCACCCTGAAAAGATAGTGGCTTTTTATTCTTTTTTGAAATCTTCCTTAATTCACGTAACAGTTCAAATTCTGATAATTGATCCGGTATCTGTAATGAACTTTTCAGGACAATATTTTCAGGAATATCCTTGAATAGCTCTATAACATCTTGAACCCCAATATCTCTTAACATGGATTCTCTATCTTTATCCGTGTTTGGTGTATAGTCCATTTATGTTATTATTTTCAATTAATTTTTTATTTACGTGAGGATCAGTAGCATCCGGTTAGGTATTTACTATATTCTTCAGCAGTCATAAGATGATCCAGCTCAGCCACGTTTTTAATTTTTAACTTTGCTATCCATCCACCTTCGAACGGTTCATTATTAATTAGCTCGGGTGAATTTTCAAGGTCTTTGTTAACGCCCACTACTTCACCGCTTATGGGGCTGAAAATATCGCTTACAGATTTGATACTTTCAACAACACAGATGCTATCGTTTTTCTCGACATGTTTACCCACTTCAGGTAATTCCACAAATACAACATCTGTAAGCTGACTCTGGGCAAAGTCAGTGATTCCTATGATTGCAATATCATCATCAATCCTGATCCATTCGTGTTCTTTTGTGTATTTGCGATCTATAGGATTTTCCATTATCACTCCTCCACAAAACCGTTAAAGCGGTCAACTTTTTTTTATAAATTTGATAATTTGTACTCGTCCGTATGATCGCATGGGTAGCTGCATCACTTCAGTTGTGCAAATTACAGGGAATTTATACATGCCTGTAGAATGATGAGACACGCAAGTCACCTACCTTATTATCCTAATAAAAGTTTCTTATACTGCAGTATCTCCCTGTTCACCGGTTCGGACTCGGTATGCGTTCATGACATCAAAAACAAATATTTTTCCATCTCCAATACTGCCTGTTTGTGAAACTTCCATAATGGTCTGTACTGTCTTATCCATATCATCATCAGAAACAACAATTTCAATCTTGACTTTGGGCAGTAGGTCAACATTGAACTTCTTACCCTTCCACACTTCACTTACGCCTTTTTGATGACCATGTCCTTTTACTTCTGAGACTGTTATGCACTCGCATCCAGCTTCCTTAAGGGCATCTTGGGTCATGCTAAGCTTCTCTGGTCTTATGAACGCTTCAATTTTCTTCATAACTTTCACTTATCCTTTCATTAGTCTTTACATTTACTGTTTGGTAAAGTAAAAATATTTAATAACGAATCAAATATCTCTATAATTTGGTGCTTATGCGCCAATGCAGGTTAATCATACTTTATCGGCATCTATCTTTCCATACTAATCTAAAGAAAAACGTTTAATAACAAAGCAAACAACTATATAATCCAAGTGCTTTTTTATGCATTTAACAATATTTTCAGCGAAAGGCAATACATGCAGAGAGCATTATCATTACTATTACCTGGTATTATTTTACTAACATTATTTACAGGAAATCTGAGGGCCTTATCCTCGGATACTGAGGTAAAAAGCATGAAACATAAATCTGCCGATAGTGATATCAAGAAGCAGATGAATAGACTCAAACTTGAAAAGAGCCCTTACCTGCTTCAACATGCAAGTAACCCTGTAGACTGGTATGCTTGGGGACCTGAAGCTTTTGAAAAAGCCAGAAAGGAAAATAAACCAATTTTCCTTTCCATCGGCTATTCGACATGTCATTGGTGCCATGTAATGGCGCATGAATCTTTTGAGGATCCTGAAGTTTCCAGGTTAATGAATGAGGTATTTATCTGTATTAAAGTCGACAGGGAAGAGAGACAGGATATAGACAATATATATATGCGTGTCTGTCAAATAATGACTGGGAGCGGTGGATGGCCGTTAACTATCCTTATGACGCCTGATAAGAAACCGTTTTTTGCCGGTACATATATTCCAAGGGAGAGTCATCATGGCCGGTTGGGTATGCTGGATTTGATACCTCGTATTAAAGAGGTATGGGACACTCAACATGATGAAATACTAAAATCTGCGGATCAGATTACGAAACGGCTCAATATGATTGCTCAGAACTCTGCAGGAGATGGACTAGACAAATCCACATTAAAGACCGCATACGAGCAGCTCAAGGGGAGATACAGTGAACAGTATGGCGGTTTTGGCAATGCACCAAAATTTCCAAGCCCTCAGAACCTTCTCTTTTTACTGCGCTATTGGCGAAGCACAAATGATGAGAAGGCTTTGAGGATGGTAGTAAAAACTCTTCAATCTATGCAAAATGGCGGCATATATGATCACATCGGATTTGGATTCCATAGATATTCAACAGATTCTCATTGGCTTGTGCCGCACTTCGAAAAGATGCTTTACGATCAGGCCATGCTTTCAATGGCATATATAGAGGCCTATCAGGCTACTGGAAATGGAGAGTTTAAAGAGACCGCAAAGGAGATCTTTACTTATGTCCTGCGTGATATGACAGACAGGAAAGGTGGGTTCTATTCTGCGGAGGATGCTGATAGTGAAGGCGTGGAGGGAAAGTTTTATGTTTGGACAGAAGACGAGGTTCGTCACGCCTTGAAAGGGGACGAAGCGGACTTGATTATAAATGTGTATGGTGTTGACAAGACCGGTAATTTCAGAGATGAGGCTTCAGGTGAGAACACCGGCGCTAACATCCTGCACCTGGGAAAGAGCCTTACAGAGATTGCATTTAAGAATAAGGAGTCAGTTGATGGACTTAAAGATCGTGTGGAAGCGGCCAGGCAAAAATTATTTGCTGTTCGTGGCAAAAGGATCCATCCGCACAAAGATGACAAAATATTGACGGACTGGAATGGACTAATGATAGCCGCACTGGCAAAAGGGGCGCAGGTTTTTGATGAGCCTAAGTATGCGGACGCAGCAAAGCGTGCTGCGGATTTCATACTTACTGATATGCGAAGACAAGATGGGCGAATACTACACCGTTACCGTGAGGGGCATACTGCTATATTGGCCAATGTTGATGATTATGCTTTCCTTATCTGGGGGTTATTGGAGCTATATGAAACTGTATTTGATGTAAAATACCTCCAGACGGCGCTTGATTTGAACAATGAAATGATAAAATATTTCTGGGATAAAAAGGATGGCGGTTTTTATTTTACTGCGGATGATGCTGAAGAGCTTATCGTTCGGCAGAAAGAGATTTACGATGGTGCCATACCATCAGGTAATTCAGTGGCAGTTTTAAATCTGTTTAGACTGGCGCGCATCACTGCGGATACCGGTCTTGAAGACAAGGCAAACAAAATTATGCTCGCTTTTTCTAAAGATGTGGAAAGTGCACCTTCCGGTTATACGCAAATGATGGTAGCGCTCGGTTTTGGCATCGGCCCTTCTTATGAAATCGTCATCGTTGGCGACCCTGACGCGGAAGATACAAAAGAGATGTTAAATTCACTTAGGAAACATTTTATTCCATACAAGGTGGTACTCTTAAAACCTGCCGGTCAGGAAACGGCGGATATAACTCGTGTTGCAGAATATACGGAATATCACTCAAGTCTAGACGGTAAGGCGACGGCGTATGTCTGTCTGGACTTTGCATGTAAGATGCCTGTGACTGAAACTAAAGAGATGTTAAAACTGCTTAATGTCTCTTCGAGTAAATAATCCGGGGGGGAAACGGCTATTTCAGATTTTATATTGTAGTGAGGATTAAAGTCCTCGGTGTATTTTGTCCGGGGATGCAAATCTACCAGCACAGATATTCACAAAGCCCGATGGATACGCTGATTAAAGTATCACGAATACTTATTAGGGGGAAATAATGGAGATTGAAGGGGTTTTTCCGCCTGTTACGACTCCTTTTGATGATAATGGTTGTATCGCATATAACCATCTTTCAGAAAATATTCAAAGGTGGAATGAGACTGATATTTCAGGCTATCTGATACTGGGTTCTAACAGTGAATATGTTTTTCTAAGTGAAGAAGAAAAGCTTAGGATTGTCAAAACATCAAGAAAGTCAATTCCACAGTCAAAGAAGATGCTGGTCGGAACCGGTTTAGAGTCTACGAAGGAAACAATAGCATTTACAAGGAAAACTGCTGATTGTGGAGCTGACTTTGCTGTTGTTATCACTCCACATTTTTTTAAAAGTAACATGTCCCATCAAGCATTCATGAAACACTATCTCATGGTTGCCGATAGCTCTCCTATTCCCGTACTACTCTATAATGTTCCCCCATTCACCGGTCTTAATCTAGAGGCTGAGACCGCAGCCGTGCTTTCATCACATGAAAACATAATTGGGATTAAGGACAGTTCCGGAAATGTTGAACAGCTTTCTGAAACAATTAGTTTGACCAGGGAGAATGAGTTTAGTGTTCTGACAGGAAGCAGTATAGTTCTTTATCCGTCCTTGTGTGTCGGTGCGACCGGTGGTATTATGGCAGTTGCCTGTGTATTGCCTGAAAAATGTTCGGACATAATCAGGCTATATAAAGATGGTAATCATGCGGAGGCAAAGGCATTGCAGATGCGGCTGATTGGCCCAACTATAGTGGTAACTTCAAGGTATGGTATTCCGGGGTTAAAGGCGGCCATGGATTTATTCGGGTATTACGGTGGGAGTCCTAGATTGCCGCTTTTGCCAATTGCTCCTGCAGAAATTGAAGAGATAAAAAATATTTTTACAAGTGCCGGGTTTCTATGAAGAAAGAAACTTTTGACGATAATTATTTCATGGGAGTTGCAATCCGTCTTGCCAGGAAGGGCACTGGTAAGACTAGTCCAAATCCCATGGTTGGTGCCGTAATTGTCACGAATGGTAAGATCATCGGCCAGGGTTATCACAAAAAATGTGGTGATCACCACGCTGAGATCAATGCCATAAACAGCACAAAAGAAAATATAAAGGGTTCGACTTTTTACGTTACTTTAGAGCCGTGCAGCCACTATGGGAGGACACCGCCTTGTGTAGACGCATTGATACAAGAGGGGCCTGAAAGAGTGGTAGTTGGTTCTCTTGATCCGAATCCGGAAGTAAATGGCAAGGGTGTAAAAGCCCTGAGATCAAAAGGTATTAAGGTCGATGTCGGGATACGTGAAGCTGGATGCATGCAGTTAAATGAGCATTACTTTAAATTTGTTAAGACTGGGATGCCTTTCATTACCGTTAAGTATGCTCAGACGCTGGATGGAAGGATCGCGACTAAGAGCGGAGATTCGCAATGGATAAGTTCCGAAGCATCACGCAAATATGTCCATCGCCTCCGCAGTATACATGATGGTATAATGGTTGGCGCGGGGACAGTTGTAGCCGACAATCCACAATTAACGGTAAGGCATGTAAAGGGGAAAAATCCCTTTCGTATAATAGTCGACAGTAAACTTCGTATACCCATCAAGTCATCTGTCCTGACAGATGATAATTCACATCTGACTATTATTGCCACAACGTCCAGCACGCCTGCCGCGAAAATTGCAGAGGTTAGGAAACGGGGAGTTGATGTGTGGATAGTGAAAAAGGAGACAAACGGCAGGGTCAGCCTCAGAGAACTTTTAAAAAAACTTGGTAAAAGAGAGATTATGTCAGTACTGGTAGAAGGTGGCCAGGAAATAGTCACCTCACTGCTCAAAGCAGGTCATGTCGATAAAATGATAATACCAATTGCACCAAAGATTATAGGAAATGGGCTGGAAGCCGTAGGAGACCTTAATATAAATAAGATAAACAACGCCATCACGTTTTCATCATCTAAGACAATGAAAAAGGGTGAAGATATTATCTTTGAAGGTACGATTTCGTGATTTATAATTTACGGTTTACAATTAAACGGAAGAGTGAAGAGAATAGTCCGTAATCTTTGACCTATGAACGCAGTGTCATTGAATTAAGGCATCGATGTGTGCGGATTCGGTAAGCTTGCTGCCCTGAGCTTATTGAAGGGTTCAGTTCGAACGGCTTACGATATTGTTTGCAAACGTAGTCAGTCTGGCGTTAACACTTGATGAAGTTGAGGCCCTGGAGGGGCCTGGTCGTATACCCTGAGGTTTCAATCCCAAGGTATAAAGAAGGCACTCCTTATCCCGAAGTTACGGAGTATCTTTGTCGTAAAGCCTGGGGTTTCAACCCCAGGGGTATAAAGCACCCAATAAACGCACCCTGAATGGGTGCAAGGAATTAAGGGTTCGAGAAAAGATCACGCTATTGCTTCAAAAACATATAGTTTCTTGTGATGAGAAATATATTTGGGATTGATTCTAGCGCCCCTTCAGGGCATTTATGCTGAACTATTTTATATTTAGACTTATTTGGTTTATTTGAAAATTAAGGAGGTATTAAAATGAGAAAGAGCGCTGTCGTTTTTATGATCCTATTTCTTTTCCCTGTCTATTCATTTGCCGATGATGCGGGCCTTTCGCGTTTTTATCAGGAATATACAGAAGTCAGCCATTCTTTGATGAGCGATCAGGGATGTGTAAATGAGTTGACGGAACTTCATTCACTTGATGTGAATGCTGCTGATAAAATTGCAGATTTCTGGCTGTATAAGTCCAAGAGGGAGTGTTATGATTTTGTAGAAAAAATTAAGTCCGGTATTGATTTTAGAGATTTATATAAGGAGATTGATTTTTATATAGACAAAAAAACTACACCTGTATCCGGAAGAAAATATGAAGAGATCGAGCAAAAAACACAAAAAGAGGCGGAGCAGTGCCGCTATTGTGTCTACTACGAAAATTGGGATGAGATTAATAAAATGATTTCAGACAAACTTAAGGCGGTAAAAGAAGAAAAGAAAGAGAAAGAACAACGAGATAAGCAGTAAAAATACTTGCCTAATTGTCTCATAAGTTTATAATCTGATTCTTTGCAACTCTTAATATAATATTCTGTTTATTTAGATTTGAGGTTATAAATATGAGAAAATTCTTACTGTTAAACATATTAATTACATCTTTTGTGCTTCTTTCTGCTGCGGGTTTTGAGTCTGCAAATGGGGAGTACCGGCAACACGTAAAACTGCGCTCTACTTATAAAAGTCTGTACAAGGCAGATCATGACGGTTTTCAGAATTTAATGATTGGAAAGCTTGGTGGTAACCAGGAAGATGGCCGGATAATAGAGCACAACTATAAACTGAAAGTGATAGATGGCGATAAAGTAGTGATCGACAACGTTACAGGCCTGATGTGGCACCAGTCCGGTTCTGCCGGTTTTGGGATTACCTGGCAGAAAGCGGAAGAGTGGGTAGGGGAATTAAATGAGAAAGGGTACGCCGGATTTCGCAACTGGAGATTACCTACCGTGGAAGAGGCCGCTTCTCTGCTAAGGCCAAAGAAGGACAGTGGCGGATTGTACATTGACAAACTCTTTAACAGTGTACAAAAATATCTATGGACGGGTGATATCTACAAAAAAGAGGATCGATGGTTTGTTGATCTTAACCAGGGTAATATTACATGGAGCAGTAAGTACCTTTACGGTTTTAACAGGAACTTGAGGGCCAACTTCGCTCGTCCTGTTCGTGCATTCTAGTGAAATGGTTTGGTACTCTTTTTTTGATATTTTGATGTATATGTATAGGATATTCAAAGTGTGGTAGGAGCCGTCTCCCGACGGCGATCGTAAGTGTTCAAATGTAATAATTCGGTCGCGCCAACCCGCCCGAACGTACTGTTCGGTACGGGCGGGCGGGAGTTGGCTCCTACCTGCATATTTTACCGAAGGCTTAACTTGGTGTATAGGAATTTCAAAGTCGGCGGGTAACCTGCCCGAATAGGTACAGGCGGGGAAACATGCCATACAAAATATTATATTTTTTTACTCGTAGGTCGGGTTTCCCCGCCTGAATAGCGAAGTCGGGCAGGTTACCCGACATTTTTTAACAGACATCA
>JAIQZR010000018.1 GCA_021777035.1 Candidatus Scalindua sp.
ATTTAAGCGTTTGACAAAACTCATATCGCCTTTTAAAATATTAAAAAGTTGCGGTATTTCATCCAGACTACATTTTCTCAAAAAACGGCCTATACGTGTTAAAAACTGATCATTTAAGACTTTAAATCTGATACAACCTAAGGAGTTAAGCCATCAGCAGACTTGACCCCTTCACTAGCAAGCAGGTATGGAATACAACCAATGTGATCCAGATGTGCGTGAGAAAGGATACTCCTTTGAGGTTCGAAACTCTTCCAATCTTCATGGCACGGAATTTGTGCTGTTTTATAATGCCGTCAAAGAAATACTTGAACACTCTTCTCTCTTAGCGCCTGCCCCGTGAAACATGTTCTTTATTCCACTGGTGGCTTTACATGAAAATGCTTTCCTCCCCTCCACCTACGCAGTGGAGATGGTTTGCCCTACACCTCGTAGGTAGAGATGGTGCTTCAAGGTAACCCCAAAACCTTCTCTTATTTAATTATTTTTAAGTGTGGTGCCTTTTTGTTTTCTGTATACTTTGATGATTGGCTAAAAACTGTTGGCAATTTACTCGCAGCATATTCCAGTTTCTCTTCAAATGAGGAAAACTGCTGTTTTTCTTCTGATTTAACACAAAAGCTATTAATGTATCTAACAGCATCCATAAGAACACTTTTTTCATCTGCATCGATGATGAGTAGCTCAGGAGCATCGTATTTTTGATCTTTGGGTATAATAGTATACCATGTCTTGGATACATCTTTACCCTCTCCTTCCAACTGACTGTACTGTTCAGGAGTTAACTCATAAAACAGCTCTTCTTTGGGTTCATAACCTAATTCAAAGATAGCTTGGATAGCAGGACCAACTCTGAAAAACAAATCAAAAATCATTCTACTTAAACCCTCCTCTCATCCTTTCATAGTCAGGAACATTACGAAAAATCACAAACCCGGCAATGCTCTTTGTTTGATATCTGAGGACAGAAGTCTGAAATCGGATCTCTGACCTCTGATGTCTGTTCTCAACCGTCCGACTGAATTAAGTACTGTTTCACGGGGCAGGCCTTAGATGTTTTTTTGTAAAATAATGTTAAACAGACTGAAGCCTTTTTGTCATTTGTTTTATAATATCTTTAAAAAGACTTGATGCCTTAAAGACTTCTATACCAATTAGTTTCCCTGATTCATCAAGATCCATGTTCACTCCTGGCGAAAGCTCGATACTTTCTTCTTCCTGTCCTTCTGTGCCAAGGTAGAGAATATCCTCTTCTTCGTCATAAAAAACGCTAAAATCTTCCATCATTTTTTCCTCCATCTGCCAATCTTAATTCTGTTTTCTTTTTGTCTTTCTTGCAAAGGATGTATTGTCAAGAGAGTTACACATTCCCCTTCGGTAACATATGCTATCATAACCTCTCTAGCTTTACTATAAAGTTCAATCTTCATTGTGGCAATTAAATGTCCTGTTTCTACATCAAAATATATTTCATCATAACACCACCTACACCTACGAGGTGTAGGTATGGGGTCAATCAAAACAGATATGTTTAATTTTAGCCAACTCCTGTTGGTCCTCTTTCCTGGAGATCACAAACTCCTCATAATCACAAGGAGGTATATTCAAATATTCTGAATTTTTGCATAAAACATCTTCATTCTTTTTACCAATAAATTCCCTATAGGATGAGAATTCCCAATCATCAGGATGCGCTACAAGAAATGATGTAGTTGGGTTCAGATGGAGATAACGTGTCAAATGAAGTAACTGTTCATCTGTATCAACACTAACACTCTTAAATCGCCCTTCCCATAAAGGCCCCTTTCTTATGTTCTTAGTATTAAAATAACGGGTGTAACTATTTAAAACATTACTCATAAAGCTAGAAATTCCAGCGTCCTTTAACTGCCTTAATACAAGATGAATATGGGTAGGCATGAGACAATATGCTATTATTTCAACAAGGCTTTCCTTACCTGCAGAATATTTGATATGAAAGCTTTCTTTATCATTAAGTTCCAGGAAATGAGAAAATCTCAAATGTGGATTCTTAATTCTATAATACTTCAGCTGACTTCTCATTCTTTCATAGTCAGAATCACTACGAAATATCATATATCCGGCAATACTCTTTGTAAAAACGTGATAAATACCATCATTAACCAAAACAGCTCTATTTCTCACCATTCGCCTTGATCGCCAACCTACACCTACGAGGTGTAGGTTGGCGTTGTGTTATTGTTTTGTAAGTATAGACTGATATGCTTTATTTTGTGGGTTGTATTCAGGAACGAGTCTCTTTAGCACTCGAATTGCAGCATCAACATCTTCTTCATATGCGAAGTGTATAAGCTCATCTACATCGCTTTCAAATTCTTCCCAATTGACTTTTGTAACACCTGCGATTGTGATACTCTCATATTTTGTATTCTTTTCCGAATCATCTATTAACAACTCTTCATAAAGCTTCTCTCCGGGCTTTAACCCTGAATATTCTATCTTCACCTCTTCTAAGCGAAAGCCCATCATTTTTATCATATCTTTTGCCATGCTTTCTATATTTACAGGTTCTCCCATGTCCAATATGAATATTTCACCACCTTCTCCCAGGCTGCCAGCCTGCATAACTAGCTGAACCGCCTCCGGAATAAGCATAAAATATCTGGTAATCTCAGGATGTGTTACCGTTACAGGGCCGCCACTCTTTATCTGCTGCTTGAACTTTGGCACCACACTGCCGGAACTATCTAACACGTTTCCAAACCTGACTGCAACAAAGTCAGTATTACTAATACTATTAAAGTTCTGTATGAATAATTCGCACACCCTTTTAGTAGCCCCCATCACGCTTGTAGGCCTAACAGCTTTATCTGTTGATATCAAAACAAATTTTTTCACCTTATACTTGTCTGCAAGTTTTGCAGCTTTGATAGTCCCCAATACATTGTTAATTATGGCCTCACATGGGTTAATCTCTACAAGTGAGACATGTTTGTATGCGGCAGAATGAAAGACTATGTCCGTATTTACCCTTTTCAGATGGTCTTCTATCTTTATAGATTTGATTACGTTTTCCAGGATAGCATGGAATTCTATTTTGTTGTTGCTACCATTCAATTCAGAATCAATCCTGTATAACCCATACTCATTATTATCAACCAGTATTGCAACTAATGGATTACATTGTACTACTTGTCTCGATAATTCAGACCCGATAGACCCTCCAGCGCCTGTTATTAATACCGATTTATTTGCAATAAATTCCTTTATACGGCTCTTGTCCAAGTCTTTTGGCGCTCGTTTCAAAAGGTCGTCGATCTCGATTTCTCTTATTTGGTTTACACCTACATTTCCATCAACGATGTCAGACAAGCTCGGAAGTGTTTTGAACCGGACCTCTGACGTCTTACAACCTTCAATTATCTTTCTGAGTTTTTCCCCCGATGTAGACGGGATCGCTATCAACACCTCTTCAATACTGTTTATTTCGATTAACCTATTCAAATCAAGAGTTCCTGAGTAAATAGGAAGGCTATGTATATTTCTTCCAATCTTTTTGGGATCATCATCAACGAAACATACAGGGGTATACCCAAGCGAGAAGTCATATCTCATCTCTTTTGCTATCATTTGCCCTGCAGATCCAGCCCCATATATCAAAATCCGACTTCCTCCCCTTTTTGTAAGTACAAAATAATATCTATAGATTCTTGTGCTAAAACGTACACATCCCATCCCCATTAAGAAAAGAAGCCAGTATATTATAAAAATGCTCCTGGGCATTCTATATGTTTGAAAAAAGAAAATAAGGACAACTGATATAAGGACACTAATAGTAACAGCCTTTACAATCATCACTAAACTATCTACACTTGCATAACGCCATACGGCGCTATACATACCCATTCTAATGAACACCCCAATTGTTACGACAACCATAATGGGCAAGGATGTATAAATGAAGAGAGCATATTCTAACGCACCTTTAAACTCAAACCTCAAGACAAAAGCAGCAAAGTATAAAATAGCAATCAAGCAAATATCTGTAGCAATTAAAATCAGCTTTTTTCTCATTATCTACCTTTTTAATCCTTCTCTTATAAACTTGACAAACATAAAATCAGAACTTATAAAATGGCTGTTTATTTTCTGGTTAAGACAGATAGGAGTTTTGACAGAAATTATCTTTGCCATGCTTAAAATAAAAGGCTAAGGCCATCTTGTTCCCCTCTTAAATATGATCATAATAAGCCTGCATGTTTCAATGCCTTTTTTAAATCAGGATGTTTTTCAGAGTATTCGATCAATGCCTTTTCTATTGCCTCATTTTTCTTTACAGCAGGAGCAAGAGCAGTTCTTCGGTCCCAAAGAACAAAACCAATCAAGGCAAAAATCCCGGTAAAGATAACCCCAAAACCCCACAATACCAGGCCGCCAAGCCTGTCGATCCGTTTACCTAATTTGTCAAAACTATTCTCAAAATGCCTATTCATATCATCAAAACGTCTATCCACATCATTAAAATGTCTATTCACATCATCAAAACGTCTATTCACATCATCAAAACGCTTGTTAAGACCGGCTTGCCCAACTTTTAATTCTGTTAAAGTCTCTATTATTTCCTTATCTGTTAAAGGTGGCGCTGCCTCATAGGCCAACGCATTTGAACTAAATACAAATAGTGTTATAAGAAAAATCAAACATCTCATAAAACACCTCCCGCTTAAATTTTGTCACATTCATATATCTATATAATGACTCTGTTGATTTAATCCGTTTTTTGCCAATTTTTGAAAAAGCCGTTGTCGTAAGTCATTGCTATCATTAGACTGAAAATTTAATGGTTTAACGAAATTTGATTAAATCAACAGAGTCATTAATAACTTTTCAATACTGTTTTTTCGATTAACAGATAAATAAAATCATACTAAACCTGAGATTGCCTGGTTTGTCAAGACCGTTTTCTGGCTTTGGAAATGTGAACGATTTATTTATTCCCTCACCAGAACGCCCCAATTAAATATTCTACGAATTTAATAGGGCAAGAATCAAGATTGAACTCATAAAGTGGGATGTAGGAACTATTATTGCCGTTGCAGGAGTTGTTGTAGCAGTTGTCAAACTTATCGGATAGCGAATCTTATTTTAAAGGTTTCTCGCCGTCATTCGCTTCAAAGTCCTGGTGAATGGATATAACAAACTATCATAAATAACAATTCTTATAAGGAAATAAGGAAACCAGGAAGCCAAGAGACTATAAACTTAGCACCATATGGAAGGACTTTTTTCTGCAGCTGTTACCCTTATTATCCCCATTACATATCTCCTTGTTTTCCGTATATATTTATATTATATTCTTGGCGTGCTTGGTGGCTTGGCGCCCGCCCGAACGACGAAGTCGGGCAGGTGAGAACTTCTTTTGTTTTTTCACTTTTTTTGCGTATTCTGTGCCTTTTTGCGGCTTAACCCCCTACGCGGTGGAATTGGTGGTCTTCGATAATCAGTGGCTAACCCCTTCTCTACGGATACTTTTTACAATTGTCAAAAAGATTATCTTAAGATCAAATAGAAATGATCTATGTTTTAGATAGTAATCATCAAAATCAACTTTAACGGGAATCGGCAAATCATCACGTCCATTTATTTGTGCCCAGCCTGTAAGTCCAGTGATAATTTTATGGATACCTTTCTTAGTCCGAAGTTCAATTAAATCATCCTGATTATACAACGCAGGCCTTGGACCGACGAAACTCATATCGCCTTTTAAAATATTAAAAAGTTGTGGTATTTCATCCAGACTATATTTTCTCAAAAAACGGCCTATACGTGTTAAAAACTGATCATTTAAGACTTTAAATATGATACAACCTAAGGAGTTAAGCCATCAGCAGACTTGACCCCTTTACAATCATTTTATTAACTTTTCATTTGAGAATAGAAAGCCCCTCATTTGTAATTTAATCAATAACGGCATATCCTATGTACGGATCGAACTCGACTCTTTCGATCTTTAAGCGGTTAATGCCCAACCCTTCCAAAAGTGCCATTGTTTCACCTGGCCAAATTGGATTATCTAATTCATCAAAAGCGATGATTGCTCCTTTGGGCATCCTTGGGTAGAAATTCTCAATAGCTACTTTGGTAGGCTCATACAAATCTAAATCCAGAAAAAGCAAACTCACTATAAGATGCTTATTTTTAGAAATAAAGTCTGGTATCGTTTTTTCAACATCTCCTTTTATTACTTGAACCTTATTAACATGTCCTAAAAATCTATTGTCATCATATATTTTGATCAATTCAATTAACTCTTCATAAGAATTTGCATGAAGCTGACCGCACTCAGGTTTCATAACAGAATTTAAATCTTTTTCACTAACTTGTGGAAATCCTTCAAATGTATCAAATCCATATATTCGCCGCATAAGGTTTGCTGGTTCTAATACTGCACTCATATTTGCCCATGCCATAAGGCCAAAACCTTTATATACTCCACATTCTACGATAGAACCCTTAACCGTTAGTATTTTTTTAAATATTTCATATAAAGAGAGCATTCTTGTTAATTTTTGCCTTTTGATGTATTTAGTAAAATTTTCTAACTTAACTTCTATAGCATCTGGACAACTATTAAAGACATTCTCAATCCGCTTACCTACATCTTTTTCTGTTTGCGATCGAAAACCACCTTCCGGTGTAACTGAATTCATTTAGATTTCTCCTCATTTTTTTTCTGTACTATTGTTCTTAGAGTAATAAATATTAATTTTATATCTAGCCAAAAAGACATGCTGTTCACATATTCAAGGCTTAACCTAAGCTTTTCCGGAGCAATTTTTTCTAGATAATCTTTATCGGGGTTGGTACTTCCCTTTAATATTTCATTTTCATTTCTAAATTTAATAGATGCGTAATCTGTTATTCCGGGTCTAATACATAAAATTTTTTTCTCTTCATCACTGTATAATTCGACCGCCCACTGTACCTGAGGTCTCGGCCCTACAAAACTCATTTCTCCTTTAAGAACATTTATAAGCTGTGGTAGCTCATCCAATTTGTATTTCCTGATATATTTCCCAACTCCTGTAATCCGAGGATCATCATCCGCAGTTGATGATCCTCCTATTTTTTCAGCATCCATCACCATCGTTCTGAACTTAAAGATCCTGAAAAGATTCCCGAATCTTCCTACCCTTACACCACGGTATAGCACTGGCCCTCCATCTTCCCACTTTATTAAAACAACCAAAAACAATAAGATCGGAAAAATAAAAATCAATCCAAACAAAGAAAATACGATATCAAAAAGTCGCTTCATAAAAGGTTATATTCTCTTCTTAAGTAAGTTTTGAATACGGGTACTGATGGTTTCTGCATCCAGACCATAACGCTGGCGAAGATATTTTTGTGATCCTACAATGGAAGAAAAACCTGCTTCAAGTCCAATTCGTAAAAAACGAGTAGGATGCACTCCATGGTCGAGCAATGTTTCTGCTACAATCCCTCCAAGTCCACCGCATATTGTATGTTCTTCAACGGTAATAATTGTACCCGTTTCCCTGCAAGCATTGAGAACTGTTTCTGTGTCAAATGGTTTGATTGTATGCACACTCATAATACTGGCACTTACACCATGAGACTCCAAAATATTTGCTGCCTGCCACACCTCTTCCAATATACCACCGGTCACAATAATCGCACAATCTTCCCCTTTACGGAGAGTACGGGCCTTTCCAATCCGATATTTCTCTCCCTTTTTCCGGGGGGCATCATCACCTGCTGATTTGTCAAGGCGTAAATAACACGTACCAGACGTATTCAAAATTGCCTCTGTCGCTTCCATTGTCTCCCAGAAACCACACGGTGATACCACAGTAATATCCGGCAAGCTCCTCATGATCGCCAAATCCTCTGTCGCATGATGTGAAATACCCAAGGAACCATAGCTAAAGCCACCGCCAACAGCAACCACTTTTACGTTAGCTTCATGGTAGCAAGCGTCGTTGCGTATTTGCTCCAGACAACGTAGAGTTGGGAAATTACCAATTGAATAGGTAAAGACAATGCGTCCTTCCAACGCCAAACCAGTGGCCAAACCAGTCATGTTTTGTTCTGCGACACCGGCATTGATGAATTGTCTAGGAAAACGTCTACGATAATCATCAAAAACACCAAAACCTAGATCTCCGGTAACCAGAGTAATGCGTGAATTATCCTCAGCCAATTCACATAGACGTTCAATAAAATGATCTCTCATAATTTTTAACCACAAAAATACGCAAAAAACACAAAATTATTTCTACCCTAAACATACATATATTTACACACAGATCCACGTTGATTTTTTAAGGTATTAGCATTTGATGCAATATTTCCTTTTAGTAACTTAACCCTCTTCCAACTCCTTAAGTGCCGCTTCATATTCCTCGCCTTTCGCACATCGATAGTGCCAGAGTACCGTGTTCTCCATGAAAGATACTCCCTTTCCTTTTATTGTATGGGCAATAACTACGGTTGGTTTGTCCACCTCCGCAGGCAGTGCAGTTAATTCGTTCTTTAATTGTTGATGATCATGACCATCAACCTCAGTAACTGCCCAACCGAAACTTTTCCATTTGTCTGCAAAAGGTTCCAAAGCTAAAGTTTCCGCTACAGGTGCAAGACTTTGTATTTTATTGTAATCAATGATGGCAACCAAATTGTCCAAACGGTGATGGGATGCAAATAAAATAGCTTCCCAATTTGACCCTTCATCACATTCACCATCAGAAAGTAAAGCAACAATACGATGAGAATGACCATCCATTTTAGCACCCAGAGCCATTCCCACACCTACACTGAGTCCATGACCAAGACTGCCTGTGGATAGTTCAACACCTTGTATCCCTTTATGACTCACATGGCCACTGAGATCTGATCCATCCTGATAATGTGATTTTAACCTTTCAACTGGAAAAAAACCTATCTCTGCAAGGGTTGCATAAACCGCTGCTCCGGCATGCCCTTTACTAAGAATGAATCGATCCCGATCGAGTTTTGCCGGATCCTTTGTGTCTACATTTAAAATCCCACTATACAATACCGCCAAAATATCGACTATGCTCAGAGCAGAACCGATATGTGCGCTCCCACCACGACTTGTCATATTCAAGACATGTATACGTATCTTTTTAGCTAATGCTTTTGTATCCATAGAATTTACTCTGTTTTATTGCATATGCTGAATCAAGGAAAACCTCATTCATGACAGTACTCCTCTTTATCGTAAAGACATTTTTCAAGTTGGGTTGACCAATCTGAAGAACCATCTAAAATATCAAACAAACATTTCATATCAGATGAAGTACTCTATCAGCCACAAAAAGCCGCAAAATACACAAAATTATTCTTACTCTGACAATACATACTTTTTAATTTCGAGTTTCGGTGCACCGAAATTGATCAACAATCCATGTTCAATCCTGCAGGCCTTGAGGTAACCTAATAGTTGAGCAACATGCTCAGAGGACACTGCCTTACAAGCTTTCAATTCTACGATCAAACAATCCTCTACGAATAGATCCGCAACATAATCACCTAAAATCGTTCCATCTTCATCTCTAACCTGAAGAGGATATTGCTGCTCCACAGCAACCCCAGCTTTTCTGAGTCGATGTGATAGTCCATTTTCGTATACTTTTTCTAAATGACCATGTCTTAAAAACCGATGAAGAGAGAAACTCACTTATCGAATATGATCACACAATTGAAAAATTTCAGGTTCAGTTTTCATATAATATCTTGTGGCTTTTGCGCCTCTTTGCGGCTAATTACGAATAGAATTCAATGACACTATCACATACATATTGTACATCGTCATCCGATAACGACATGTTCATTGGAATCATCAACATGCGTTCAAATAATTTCTCCGTAAATGGTAACGTTTGTGTAAATCCCAATTTTCGAAACTGATGCACTGCTTTGCCGCCCCACTGGATTAAGGTACCAACACCCTTTTCCGCAAGATATACTTTTAACTCATCCCTATTTTCTGCCTCAATTTCATAGTTCTGGAATACATCGAAATGGTCAGGATCGCTGCTGGGAGTTGGAGGTAATACAAGTTGTTCAAGCTTACCAAGCTGTTCCTGGTAGAGATCAGCAATACCCCTGCGGCGATCAATAACATGCTGATAATCTGAAAATTGTGCATCTAATACTGCCGCTTGAAGATTGTCGAGCCTGCTATTTAATCCCCATAATACGACTTCCCCATTCTCATCACGACCATGATCACGCAGCAGTAAGAGTTTTCTGTACACATCTTCGCTATTGGTTAATACTGCGCCTCCGTCACCAAAACACCCCAGGATCTTGGCGGGATAGAAGCTAATACACGAAGCAACACCAAAAGTACCGGCACTTTGCCCCTTAAATTTTGAACCAAGGGCCTGAGCAGCATCCTCAAATATCATTAATCCATGCTTGTCAGCAATAGCCTGTATAGCATCCATGTTAGCAGTTCGCCCGTTGAGCTGTGTTGGCATAATAGCCTTTGTTTTGGGTGTAATTGCAGCCTCTATCGATGATGGATTCATTAGGTGGTCTGAGCCCGCTTCTACCGGCACAGGTATCGCGTTGTTAAAATGGATAGCAGCTGCAGTGGCTACCATGGTGTGAGAGCAAAAAAGAATCTCGTCGCCGGGTTTAATTCCGCCTGCCATAAGCCCCATTTGTAATCCGTTGGTGGCATCAGCCACCCCAACTGCATATTTCGCACCAGTATAGTCTGCCAGGTGTTGCTCAAAATCTGCCAAATCCTTCTGCATAATAAAGGCGCCACGGCAGCAAACATCTTGAATCACCGATAAAAATGTCTCTTCTTTTGAAGTAAAAATATGCGGATAGTTAAAAAAAGGTACCTTTAGGTTACCCATATTTTTTCTCCTCTTTAATTGGAATTCAAACGATTGTAAGGGTCAAACAATGCATTGTTTGATCCTTACAATCTGTCAAGTTTCTTAGAATTTACTTCCCTGCCACAACATAAATAATTTTAAAATTCTTATTTGTCACAATCGCAGTTGGAGCTTCGTAAGGTACCATATCTTCATAAACCTCAGCAGGTAACGGAGTAAGTTTTCCCATAAAAACCCTTTTTAAATAGGCTCGTGTTTTAAGGCTTCCAGGAATGAGTTTAAAATTAACAGCTGTGCGTTTTATAAGAGACAATAATCTGTTTTTTAGGCCCTTATTATTTAAAGGAAAACCTCCGTAGACCTCTACTTCATTAAATTTATCTTTTAACATTCCGAAAAGTTCTGTCACAGAAAAATATTTATGTGTATATGGTGATGGGTGAAAATCCTCCCAATCTTTATTCACAGTACAAATAATCAATTTCCCATTTACCCTTAAAACCCTTTCCGCTTCAGAAATGAATCGTTGAGGATCTTTGAGATAATATATAGCCTCAAACAAAACAACGATGTCAAAGCATTTATCCCGAAAGTTTAAACAATGGGCATCCATTGTCTGTATTTCTATTTTTCCACTATCGGCTGCCAACTGACAACTTTCAGTCGATACATAGTATTTCCTAGCCAACGCCACATTCTTCTCTTCTATATCCACACCAACGACTTTGTTGGCAACCTTTGCAAGATAACCCAACCCAATTCCACTCCCACAAGCTACTTCAAGTACATCCTTACCATTTGCAAATTTCCTTGCGAAATGATATCTCTGGAAAAGTCGCTTAACTTGTTCTCGTGTAGCTTTAAGTCCAGAAGACTCTGTGATTAACGTGTAGTTAGTTGTTTTATTCATAAGAGAAACCATCAAGATAACCTAACCCCTGTCCAGTGCCACCTCTACAACGTCCTATCCAGCACACCATGCTCCTGACTGACATGATCACCGGTAATCTCCATTACTGAAATATAATCTTTGCCATTAGTATTCTCAACCGGTAGTTTAACTAAAGGCTTTCTTGCTACTTTTTTTATTTTTTAGGATTAGACAATACAAAAACCACCTGCCATGCTTGCCATTTTAATACTGGCAATTTCAAAAAGATACTATCCAAATTTTCTAAAACACTCAGCACTAAATTAAATCCACACATATTTCTAAATGGGACAGCAGCTAATGTTGCAAAATGAAAAAAACCCATTATTTCAACATTGTTAAAATGTTTTTTAGCCAATTCAATGTCTTCTCTCCCCAAAATATGATCAACTTCCCATTGTGTTCTTAAATGAGAGGTTCTTTTTCGATAATAATGAAAGAGAGGATTGTGGCGGAGAGCTTCAGTGCATATAATCTTTCCATCAGGTTTTAAAACCCTCATAAGCTCTAAATAAGATTTATTAAGGTCAAGATGATGAAGAACACCACTTTCATAAATGAGGCCGAAATAATTATCCTCAAATGTCATTGCTTCGGCATCCATAACCTCAAATCGAACATTATCAACTCCTTCAATTTCAGCACTTTTCCTTGCATTTTCAACTGAAATATTTGAAACATCAACCCCTATGACTTCGTTTGCTCCCATCCTGCCAATATCAATTGACGCGTTACCGTTCCCACAACAATAATCAAGTACTCTTTCACCGGATGCCATATTGAATAAATAATTCTTGACGAGCGTTCGGCTTTTGCGAGTCACTGTATACCATTTCTTATTAGAAGTTAGACGTTCGAATTCTGTCATGGTAGACTTTAAATCATTATTTCTCAAAGTATTGTGTAATTGCCGTTCTTTATCCTTTCTTGTTTCCATAAAACTAATATCCCTTTCCCCTAACTATTTTTTCTATATGCTCAACATACCGTTCATAAATAAGTTCTGCATCAAACTCTTCATCAAACACCTTACAGGCATTTCCAGACTTCTTCTTATAAATTTTATTGTCTTTATATAAGATTCTTATATACTCCACCAGAGCATCAACGTCGTTTGCCTGATAATTAAAGCCAATCTGATATTTTTCAATAACTTCCATCAGATCTCCTTTAAATGCAGAAATTATCGGAAGACCAGATGAAAGGTAGGCGAATGCTTTATTTGGAAATAAATCTATTCTTTTTGTTGTAGGACAAATCCCTATATCTGAGTATTTTAATAAAACGTTAATTTCATTTTGATTCAACCAGCCAGTAACAATAACATTTTGCATTGTAGAAGATTTCCTTTTTATCTCTTTAAAGAATTCACCATCCCCAGCTAAAACAAACGTAATATTATACTTTTCTAATTTATTAGCGCAATCCAATAGAATAGAAGGGTTATGATAAGATCCAAAAGTCCCAATAAATGTAACAACAAAATTGCATTTTAAACTGCCTATTAAGGGTACAATTTTATTAGGCTTATTAGGCTTATTATTAACATTTAAGTTTTTACTACATCCAAGATAAAAAACGACATCTAGCCATTTTTTCTTTCGCCCCGCATAATTTAGACCCCATTCAAGAAATGTATTTGAAACAGCAATTAATCCATTCGCCATCTTCATCATATTTTCAACCATTTTAAAGTCCTTATAAAAAATGATTTTTGCCACTCTCCGAAATATTGGAGGTACGTGATTCAAAAATATATCTGGCCACGGATCCCTAATATCGACAAGTACGGGTATATTATTACTTTTTGCAAATCTAACGGCTTCATAAGCTAAATCATGAGGAGGCATTGACGTGATTATGATATCAGGTTTTGGCATATTAGGAGCTAATTTTTTAAATTTTCTAGAAATAATCCTATGGTCTATAAATCTAGAAAAACAAATGTTTTTTTTGTAACCTATACCTTTTAGCATTTTTATCTTAAATGTATCTTTTAGGTCTATATCTGTGTCTTCTAGAAAAAGCAACTTCTTCTTAAAATGATCAAAAGCACTTGCCCACCATATAACACTATGCCCTCTCTCCAATAATTTATCTGCCAAAAGTGTAGTCCTCATTCTTTTTTCAACCTTATCTAATGGCAGTAACTCTCCAGTTTGTATTAGCCAAATTAACAGTTTATTATTCAAGGATTCCTTTATACAACTCGAAAGTTTCTTTTCCTATTTTATCCCATGAAAGATCTTTAGATAATTCTTTAAGAGCTTCTTTCATTTTCCCTAATTTAGCATCGTTATTTAATAACTCTTTCAAAGCTAATGCAAGCTCTTTCGGGTTGTTTGGAGGTACAAGAAGCCCATGAACCTGATCTTTTATTACCTCTTTCAAGCCTCCTATATTAGATGCAACTATTGGAATACTATAACCAATCCCGAGTAGTAGAACTCCACTTTGATCTATTTCTCTATAAGGTAAAACTAATACATCAGATGATTCAAATATACAACCAATGTCCTCTTCAGGAATAAATCCTAAATGCCATTCTATAAAATCATTAAGCTTATTATTATTAACTAAATCTACTAATGGTTTTATATCTATGTCAGCTTTGCCATAAATCGCCAAATTCAACTTTTCAAGCAAAGCAAAAGGCAAATACGAAATTGCTTTTATTAGGATATCTAACCCTTTATTTTGTCTAATACCCCCAAAAAACAAGATATTTAATTTTCCTTTTTTCTTATTATAAGGGGAACATTCTTTACTTATTTTATGGTAATAATCTAAAACCCCATGTGGTATTACGTTGATTTTAGTTGTAAGGCACGGGTTATGCTCTTTAATCTTCATTTTAGTAAACTCAGTGTGTACAATAATTTCATCAAATAACTTTAAAGCGGAGCAATATGCAATATGTTGTGTCCAATCTAATAAATAACCATTTCCTCGCGGTTTGTAGTTGTGTATAGTTAAAACCATATGTCTCTTAATAGCCTGTTTTAATCTTTTTACTAAAATCCTATCTAAAAAAGGGAAAAACAGCCACTGGAAATGCACGATGTTCACATTCAAGTCATTAAACAATGGTATAAGCTCTTGCATTTCAAATGAATATTTATTTAATTTTGAAATTCTCTTAAACCATTTATTATTTGTGTTAATCCCGTTAAAAAAATGTTGAATATTAGTATAATTTCTTTTTGCTCTCCATGTAGCGGGAAAATGAGAACTGCTAATTAAGAAAACCTCATTGTTTAATTCTGCTAAACTATTACATAATTGATGATTATAAGGCATAACGTAACTGGATGGATCTACTACTGCAATCTTCATAATAGCTCTTAAAGTTTTATATTTGTAATGTGGACATTTACTTAACTCTTGTAAACCGTTTTACTGTATGGTAAAAAAAACGTCCCTTCGTGACAAATTTACTGGGCAGTATGTTTTTTATTTTATTGCGTAAATAAATCCTAGGTGTTAATTTGCGCGTCAGTACATTTCTTCTCCACTTAAGTTCCTCTTCATCAAAATCATCAGTTTTAAGCCACTGTTTGTTTTCCGTAGAAAACCTACTCATGCTGTCTATATCATCAAACACTACAGATTCAATATAACCTTCCTGCACACAACGTTTAAAAAGTTCAGTGCCAGGATATGGTTGGGCTAGAAAAAATGCAAAATCTATTCTTGGTGCATACTCCTTCAACTGCAAATAAAATTTTAGAGCAGTTTCAAAACGTTTTCGAGATTCACCCGGATACCCATAAATAATAAAAACAGTAGCTGTAATTTCAAATTTATTGACAAGCTTGACTACATCGACAACTTTAGATAAACTCAATTTCTTTTTCATTGTCTTTAGCATTTCTTCATCACCGTGTTCAAGAGCAAGGTTTATTCCCTGGCAATTAGATTTCTTAATAATATCCATTAGTTCGGCACCAAGAGTATCAATTCGGAGTCCATTAGGCGCTTGCCATGATAAACGATGTCGTTTGTTTTTGTTTCTCTCAATAATTCCGTTTAGTATTTCCATTGCTCTGTCATGTTTAAGAGTAAAATTGTCGTCTTCTATTTCCAAATTATTAACTCCATATGTACCAACCAATTCATCAATTTCTGCTAATATATTTTCGGGAGATCTAGGTCTCCACTTATAACCACAAACGGAATGAACAGAACAAAACTCGCAATCATAAGGGCAACCTCTTGAAGTGATAATGCTCGACGTGATCCATCCCCTCCTATTACGCTGAGAATGTGTGAAATATTGCTTAACTGGTAATAAACTCCTTGCGGGAAATGGCAAAACATTAACATTCTGCACATATGTAGATTCCGTATTGTATAGAGATGGTGAAGATGTTCTTGACAATAAACCTTTAGGTAACCGTTTCTTCTCCTTATTCGTAAACCATTCTGCTAAACCACACATCACGAGTTCACCTTCACCAATCACAATAAAATCAGCTTTGGACTGTATAGCCAATTCAGGTTGAGTACTCGGATATACACCACCCATTACCAAAGGTATGGATGGAAAAGCCAATTTTATATCATTAGCCAAGTTGTGAGCAATGGAAGCCAAATGAGAAAATGGCACAGAAAGACCAATTAGGTCTGTATTTATTGGTATCCTGTCCATGATTTGATTATTAGTCAGGCCTACCATGATTGAAGCATTGTTAAATTTCTGTATATTCGTTCTTCCTTCAAACAAGCCATCTATGACTGAGACAATATGCCCACCTTTCTCTTTAAGATAAGCAGCAATATATAGAATACCAAGACATTGAGAAAAAACAATACTATCCCTGTTACTAAAAGTAAACGGCGGGTTTATTAATGTAATGTGCATATTGTTACTCCTACTAATTTGTTTACTACTTCCTAAAAATACAATAAATATTCTGAGTAAAATATTCCTTCAAAAATGAGATTTTACTAATCAAAGAAAAAACTTTTAAGATCAAATTATTACTCTGATTTGTTTGAAAATATATTATTGAAAGTCCTGCCTCATTAAATATCCTCAGATAATCAGAAAAGTATAATTTGTTTAGGCCGAGATCATAGATTGACTTTATCTTAATTTCTCTTTTGCAATTCAGTTTCCTAATGATTATGGATTCTTTTACAAACAAGTGACCCCATGGAATCAACATTTTAGCAACACCATGATCCCCAAAAGGACTATTATAAAGAGGCCCAAACCCTACATAAATCCTCCCCCCAGGTTTAAGGCGATTTTTCATCTCAGTTAATATCTTGTCTAATCCTATAATATGCTCAAAGGCATTTTTTGAAAGTATACAATCAAAAGTCGACAAAGGGTAATCTTCCAAGCTCATAACTTCAAACTTTATTATGTCTTTTAATTGTGGATATTTTTCTCTTACATATTCCCTGGCGACCTGGATCCTCTGTGAACTTATATCCAATCTTACGACCGATCTTGCGCCAGACAAAGCAGCATCTACACATAAAACACCATATCCACAGCCGATTTCAAGTACACATGCACCGTTTAAGGAAGGTTTGCCACCTAACCTATGCCAAAATTTACTATTTTCAAACTCACGTAATTTTATTTTCTTTTCAATTTGTTTCTCCAAAACCAAGCACCTCCTATCTTAACTTTGAACGGTTCACAGCAAGAGATATTTCCAAACGATGTTTTATAATTCTTACCTAAAAGCATTTTTTTTAGGGTAATAGGTTAAATCATTGCGTCTCTCTTTTCCCTCAAACATTAAAATAAATAGAATATAAAATATCCAAAAACTTGGATCTAAAAAATTATTACTAGCGAATAAAGTAGCTATGAATACCATACCTCCAAATACATTAAGTTTAATTAGATTTGCAATTAACAAAGCAAAAAAAATTAATCCACTTATTCCCGTAGAGCCAAGAATGTAAGCTGGAATATTAAATCCCTCTGAACCTTCCATAGGCGTATACCTTGTACTTGACAAGTTTAATAATACAAACTGCCCAAGATTGCCTAAACCAGTTCCAACTATGGGAGAATCATTAATAGCTTTGAATGGGCCATCCCAACTATCTTTTAATCTAACATTAGCTGAGTGATCCGTACCAATCACTACCTCATTGATCCTTTTGCTAATTGTAACAACGGAGAACATAAACCGTGGAACCAATAAAGCTAAGACAGTAATTAAAATCACTATGCCAATTACCCTTAGTACGCCGTAAAATTTATTCTTAAATGCATGTAAAATCAGATTAAGCGCTAAAACTATATATGCGGAAAGTGAGATTGTAAAAAGGATCGAAATGACCACTAACATATGCAGCCACTTGTTCATTCTAACTTGAGAAACTGGTGAAAAGTACAAAAATGCTAAACCTAGATTCTGTACCAGTCCAAACACAGAAGCTTCACTTAAAGTTCCTCTAGCTACAACCATTCCCGATAGTCGATAAAGATTGTTTGTACTATAGGCATCAAGGTGTCCATACCAAAAAAACTTATATGGCAGCGGCAAATTAAATACCAAAACAGCTAAGATATAAATGGCTATAAATGAATTAATCACAACGACAAACAATATTACAGTATGTAATCTGTCACGGGTAATCCTTCTAAAATATGTAGTAAATAAAAAAAACACAACACCATAAAAACTTAACTTTGTAAATGATTTTACATACTCTATGTTCGAAAACCAAGAAGGAGACGTTATCATTAAATAAAAACCCCCTAAAAAAGCGCAAAGCCAAAAAAGAAAAAAGAAAAATATATTTTGATATTGAATCGGTGCAGCATTAACCTTAGCCGCGAAGAAACGAACTAAGATTAAAAGAGAAACACAGACAAGCGATACATCAGCTACTGAGACACCTGGGAGTACATACGATTTCGAGAACAATACTCCACCTATAAAGCAGTATAATAAAACAGTATCAAAAGTGTGTGATTGAGTTCCTTTTGGTTTTGAGAGTATCGAGGTAGCGTCAGTCTGCATAATAAATAATCATAAAAATAGTTTGTTTATTTCAGGTATCTCGGTTAGACTAGGCGTGTATAAAACCACAAGCGGCCAAGTATAAGGCTGTAGCAATATTTTCAAAATTAGATTCATCTAAAGACCCATCGCTTTTGGGCACATAATTACCTTCACGAGTAAGTGATATATAAGCAGCCGCATATGCTTGCAAGTTATTATTATAATTAAATTCTTTGTTATGCCCCGTACTGGTAACACAGTCCTCAATCATACTCTTTAGTTCTATCCACGATCGAGGTTTTTTTACTTCCTCAAAAAAAGTCCAAAAAGTTGAACCTAACGCAATAACCGGTTTTCCAAGAACAAGGGATTCCCATCCCATCCTTCCAGTTAATGTAATAATACCGATACTATTACTAACCAAATAATTATTTTCCATCTCAGGAGGAACCAATCTGACATTTGGTAAGTACTGTAATTCTCTATAGAATCCACTTTTTCTGTACCCTTGATTACCCCTATGCTCTTTTACTATTAAGGTTATACCGAGAGGAAGCGCCTTTGCAATTTGCTGTATGACATGCATCTGATCGGTAAATGGAAATGCCCTAATAAAAGTTGATGCCTCAGGTTCATAATGCAATGGATATACAAAATATTTTTCCTCTGGAGGTAGTTTTTCACAAAACCATCGCGATTTGTTTTTTCTCGTATGCCAAATATTAATAAATCGAAAAATATTCCAGAAAACAGGGGTTCTAAACGGATGTTTTAACGTAGAAATACTATTAATTCGGTTCTTACCTGCACGTAATACAGAAATAGAATTAAGCAATCGTTTACTATTCATCAACTTATATTTCTTCCCGGTTACACGCATATAATTTGGCATCATGATTTTTGATTTCAAATCGTTAATGTGTGACTTTGCCAGATCATGATATTCAGCAGGAATCCCACTTTGCAAAAATGATTTGTAAACATCTAACATACCAGTTGGCAAATCAAAATCCTGATCACATATTATAATACCTGGCAACAACTTTGATGAACGTAAGGAAATATATTGAATACCCCTTTTTTTACAAATTGCATATAATACACCATCTGGCAAACCTGTTATTAATTCAGAGAAGAAACAATCTATATTATTTTGCTCTAACAGTTCCTCAAAAACAAGAAAACAACCGACCAAATACTTTAACTGCTCTTCATATGATACTGGTTTCAATCTATAGTATTTTGGGAAATAGCTATATTCTCTCTCTGAATATAAAGTCCTCATGAAATCACAACATGGGTACTCTTTCTCCAAATTACTTAGATTTAAGTATGAAATATCGATATTATTCCATTTCTTTTCAATCAGATTTTCAAATTGAAAAACATTCTCACCATTTATACTTCCTAAATTACGCACATGCATAATATCTAAATTATATTTTTGCCTAAGCACTTTACCAACTTCAACAAATAAAATATCATGAAAAGAATTACGATGCAAAAACGCTACTCTTTTAACCATACACTGCCTCCTCTTAGTACATAATTTATTGACTGAATTAACCTAACTGTATGATCTACAAATCCTCCATGCATCTACTCCACCACTCAATGATTGTCCTCTAACAGACGATCAATACTCGTATACTCTTCATTACTAATACCCCGATAATATCCGGACATTTACTCGCCACAAATACCTTTCTTGCTCAGAATATTTTTCCCTTTAGTCTCTTCAAAATTTATCCTTGCCATGAATATCTAAATCCCTCCTTTCATAATGATAATACTGCGAAACTATCTACAAAATTTCCTGCTATACTGATCGGCTTAAGTCTTCTGGAGAATCGTTTCCTCCCTTATACTCCTTAACAATCTCGTTTGCAAACTATACGGGAGAAATCGTACAATAAAACTTCTTGTCATTTCGCGTACTCCAATTACAAGTCTTTTGCAAAATAGATAGCTCAAAATAATAGGAATAAAAATTTTTACGTGCTGCAAAACTATTTCTGATTGCAAAAGGATTCTACAGACAACCAGGACTGGTTGAAAATTAAACCACTTTTTTTCAGATGCTATTTTATTTCTTCCAAATTCATCGAGCGGATAACGATCCTGATACAGTATATCGTGATGCATACGGATATGCAGTATACTATCAACATAACGAAACCTTGTTGCAAGAGCAAATTGAGACAAAAACCAACGGTCCCCAGATTCTATTAGTGGTGGCGGCAGGGCCGACTTTATTAGCCGGGTTCGAAATAGACCATATACGAATAAGTTGTACTTCAGCGAGGTAGCGAGTCCAAGAGCCATACCTAAAAAAGACTTAGCGTTTGGATTTTTGCTGCCGGAAAATCGAACGGTATCAAATAGAACTCCATCCATCCAAATTCGTTCTACAGCACACATTGCAACACCTGCTTCAGGGTGCTCATTTAATTCACCAACCAGAACGCTGATAAATTGCGGCAGCCAGTAATCGTCAACGGCCGCCCACATAAAATATTCACACTGCGCAAGCTTAAGAACGGTTTGAAAGTTTTTCTGAATTCCTACATTGTGGGAATGTTTATGGATACTAATTCGGTTATCTCTGGCAGCATAATCCTCACAAATCAGTAATGTTTTGTCAGTTGAAGCATTATCAGAAATGATAAGTTCAAAATTATTATAGTTCTGTGACAATAAGGAATTGAGTGCTTTCCTGATATATTTTTCACCATTATATACCGGCATACCAATGCTGACCAGAGGTTTATCAATCATATTTTACCATTTCTCCCATTTCCGCTGAGTATTGTTCTAAAATTCAATTTATCTCTCACTATTCGAAAGTGCCCCAAAGCTGTTTTCCGAAGCTCATCGCCTATAAGAAAATAAGCACCAATTAGAAAAATAACTGATGCGCCTGTATATGACATAAACAATGAATGTATTGTAAATATATTGACGACTGCAAGAATACCATAAGCAACTCCATACGTTACTGTTGCAAGTAGAAATACCTTGAACATATGCCCATAAAAAAACCATGCTGGTTTTTGTAAACATTCAGCAAATACCCTCGGGATTGCATAGACATAACCAAACAAGAAATAGAACACCCAACCTAATGCAGCACCTGACAATCCAAAATAATATATTGAAATAAAAGTCAAAGGAAGTACTATAAACAATGCATAAAAGTTTTGTTTTACCGCAATTCCCGGTTTCCCTTTAGCCAGGAGAAGCCGATAAGGAATACTTAATGTACCGTTTAAAAAAAAGCCTAAACTCAGTAGAGTCACTGGCAAAAAAAGCCTCTCTGCAATCTCGGTATTAAATATGTATGTGAACAAGGGCAATGCAATAAAAGGAACTACAACAAAAATTGGTATGGTTACAAAGCATATAAAATCCTGGATTTTTCTGTATTGCGACAACAAACCTAGTTGATTGTCTGTTTTGCATAATTTACATAATGAAGGATATGCGGCCTGAGCAACAGCACTCGTGATTAAACCTCCTTTGGCTATCGCCCCAAAAGCTAAACTATAGTACCCTAGTTGGCCTATAGGCAGCAATTTGCTGACAATTAACTTGTCAGATTGTCTGTGGATCATGGCCAAAACAGAGATATTCACCATTTTTGTAGCAAATTCATAATTTCTTTTTACCACACTGAATGAAAACCCTGGAATTAATGATTGAATCGTAAAAAAATGGCTTGACATTACAATATAGGCCACAATCCTAATGACATAACTTGCGGCCGTCCAGTATGCTATATGGTATAAATCACCTCCAGATAAAATAATAAAAACAATCCCTAACTGCTGAATTCCGCTGGTCGTTACATCTATTATGTTATTAAATTCCATGCGCTGCAACCCTTGAAGAAGGCTGGAATAAAAAGAGAGAGGGAGGGCAGTAAGCGAGGCAATACCTAAAATCTGTAGGATATTTGTCGCCGTTACCGAGTCCAACGTTTTTAGATTTATCCAGCTTTCAACTAATACTGGTGCAAAGAAATATATCGCAATTGAAAAAATGACAAAGCCCCCCCAGCAAAGCAGAGACCAAGTCTTGATATAATTCCGAATGTAGTCTGGTTCGTTACTAAGATAAGCAGAAATTTCTCGTATCGTTACTGTATGAACTCCTTTGTTAAGTACACCACAAAGTACAACATTCAGAGTAGCGGTAAAATAAATAATGCCAAGCGCATCCTCTCCCAATTGCCTGAAGACGTATTTAACGGCCACAAAACCCAGCACAACAATGACGCTTTGGCCAACTAAATTATAAACAATATTTTTAGAAAGTCTGGACATTTCTAATTCTCTGAAAATGTGATTTCATCGTGAATAGTGTTTTCAGTCGGTTCTCCATCGTTGAAGAGTCAGGCAGATTATATCTATTGGATGTTGATAGACGGCCAATCAACGATTACATTTTTGCTCATGGTGATATCAAATATAAACATAACCGGTCACAACCCTAATCATTCACCCATAGATTTGCTTCAAGCACTTCATCAATTTGCACTTTCTCCTCATCCGATAAACCTCTATAGTATCCGGATACATACTCATCACAAATCCCCATCTTGCTCAGAATATATTTCCCCTCTGCCACTTTCAAAAAGTTATCTTTACCTGGGGTCTGAGGCATCTGCTCCAACATTCTGTTAAACTTTCGCTGTTGAATCAAAGCTCCTTCTCTATCTCCATTTTCAAATTTCTCATACAGATCAACGATTGGGCCCACAAACGGGCATGCCTCTACCGTTGTACCACCTTTAACACCAAGACAGAGACTGACATAAAATGTTCTGACTACTGCGGTAAGAACCTGAAAATCCTCATCGGCCATACCTATGACTTTTTCTGTATGAACAGCATTACTCGTACTGAACTTGATACCTGCAATATTTGGATATCCCTTCATTTTCTCTACAAATTCAGGCGGTATAAAGCGACACCAGTTGGCGCTGGTATACATCCAAACAGGCTTTTGTGCATGATCAGCAAGTTGTTTATAGAACCACTCTATTCGGTCAAGGCTCAATAAAGGATGATACGGCATTACATGGTATGCATCGAAAACAAGATGGGCCGTATCATCCATAAAATCTAAGGAGTCACGCATTGCAAAAAAACCCGCACCCACTACCAACGGTGATTTTCCTTCATTTGCCTTAACAATAGTCTCCAACACACATAAACGTTGTTTATATGTTAAATTCATATCCTCAGCACCAGTCCCCAGCACCCAAAACCCACCAATATTCTTGCCATTCAGATACTCTACCAAACGTGTTAGTGCCGGCCCATCAATGTCGCCATCCTTTGTCAGTGGAGTTACCAATACTGGAACTACACCTTCTAGCTTACGCATTTAAACTTCCTCCTTCTTCTTCATTTGTTCCAAATAAGTTTCGGCAACAATCAAATCTGCTATGTCATCCACGTCCGTTGAGTGATACTTATCCATAACCAGTGGCACTTGTTTTTCACTGACAAACCGCTTTTCTTTAACAAAATAATCCCTTTTAACTGCATAGAGGGCCGCGTTATAGATATAAAAAGGCCCCCGCGGGTCCAGTTTTTGATCATTGCAATAAGGAATTAAATTCCCCTCTGAGTCTATACGTTTAAGGATGGGGTCTCTCTTCTGGTATGGCCCTTTTACTGAGGCAAGCGTGGGAAGTCCACTTTCCCAAAGGCGATCAACCGCTTCATCAATGTGTGAAGCTTTGCGTATGGGAGCCGTTGGTTGGAGCAATACAATGATATCATAAATAATTCCCTTCTCTCTCTCCATATATTCAAGAGCATGAAGCACTACATCAATATTTCTTACTTCATCTGTCGCAAGATGCTTTGGACGTTTAAATGGAGTATAGGCACCATACTGTCTGGCGACTTCAAGAATCTCATCATCTTCCGATGACACCAACCAATCCGTTACGGAGATAGCCTTCCTCGCAGCCATGATAGAATAAGCTATCATGGGATGCTCGCCGATTTTCAAAATGTTCTTCCTTGGAAGGCGCTTTGAACCTCCCCGCGCGGGAATTACCGCAAGAACACTAGGCCGATTACCTTTATCTTTCAACGATCAATAACCTTGGTTTCCAAATTAAATTTGTAAATTATTAGACTCTTCCCGCAAATGATACCATCCTTGTAGACTCAATCATGTGCTTATTTAATACGCTTCAAATACCCATCCGGTGCGACCGTAATAAGAAGTTTATGCTGAATTGATTTATCTATCTCAAACTCAGGGTGAGATTTTAGATATTTCCAAACCGCTGTTTTAGGATTATTACCTACCCCCCAAGGACGATCTGGAAAGGAATCGTCTAGCATGTCTTCAATCGCGGTATCAAAAACCACGCAGTAACTATCCACGGATGTTAGAGATGCATAAGCCTCAAGCTCAGCCAAAACATGATCATGAGTATGATTTGAATCTAAAACCACAAGGATATTTTTATAGCCTTTGGCATAGTCATGAACTATATTAATTATTTCTGGAGCAACCGAAGACCCCTGAATCATGTCAATTTGATGTGCCATAGGATGGGCTTCGATGGCGGAACGGTTGTGGTCGCGGATACTGATGTCAACACCTAGTACCTTGCGCTTCGAAACCTTGGGATCAAAGGACATGCCACACTTTATCGCATCTGACATATCAAGCAGGGCTAGCATAGAGGCACTAAAAATAATAGAGCCACCATGGGCAATACCGGTTTCGATGATCAGATCCGGCTGAACCGACCAAATTAATTCCTGCATTGCGAAAATGTCTTGGGGATACTGGATAATTGGTCGACCGAGCCAAGAAAAATTATATGTATAACTATTACGGTTAGTCTCTCGCGACCAAATGCGCGACAATGCTTGAATATCTTTATCGTTGGCCAAACCTGCAATATTATTGAGCACTTGGGATTTAAACGAGTCTATAGGGTTCATTTCATTTCACCTCCATTAATGTTTTCCATGTTAGCTAAATTATTATTACCGTGTAATACACGCATAAATGTTATTACCGTCTTCCGGGTGTTCCTTTCCATATTCGTAGCAAACACGACAGAACTCCACTTTCCAATCCTTGGAGTTCTCTATTCCAGTGCCACCCCCCAACCATTACCTGCATCCCAAAGTTCATTCTTGAGAAACTAATCCATTTGCAGCAGAGATAGCATCTTATAGTAAAGGCGCCGGTCTTGGTGACCTTAAGTTCAGCCAGCACTATTCCCTGCTGAAGCAACTCAAGGTTGTAGGAACGGTGATGTTCCGCTATCTCAAAATCAAAAGTCGACAACTTACCGCAACTTGAAACGTACCCATAAGAACTGCTATTTTTGTATTTTTGCAAAATGTATCTAATATTTCTTACATTTACTATCGGAATCTAAGTGATTTTGCTTATTTAGGCTTTTCACTCTTTGTTACTGATTTTATAACAACAAGTGAAGGCAGGTGTTGCACCACGGCGGATAGTGCAAACTTGTGAGCTTACCTACTACTACCCCACTCCAGAACCGTAGAAACCTTTTCGGCTAGGTTCTAGTTAAGCTCAGGCTTTTAAAAATGAAAGGATGCATAAAATATGCACAGATAAATTGAGTGTTTGAAAGTATTTTTAGCTTTACGTTGGGCATAATGGTGGATAACAATTGTTTGCTATATCTCTCAAGTCTCTTAAAAATATTATCTTCATGTCGATTGTTTCTGCAAATCCATCTTTCCCCTACAACCAGCACGTAATCTCCGAATTAAGCTAGTTCCTGAAGAAATATTTCACCTGCACCAATAATTTCTCTTAATGGCCTGGTCTTCCGCATTGATTCAAGGCGAAACATTCCATTAAATATAATCTTGACTGGCACTCATAAAGAACCGAAAAACTTTTTAACGGAAGACATACCCGAAGTATCAACTATACAAGTCAAGATATTTGTCTTCTCGCGCATCTTATGATTTACGAAAGATTGCTCGAGCAGGATTTCCGTGTACAGTCGTTTTGTCTGGAATATCTGAGAGTACAGAAGAGTTTATACCTACAACGGCATGATTTCCAATTTTCAATCGAGGTGCAATGTTCGCTCCAGTCCAGACCGTTGCACATTCCCCAATACTACTCAGTCCGGCGATCACGCAACCACCTGCAATAAAGGCACTGTTACCTATAATTACCTCGTGCCCTATCAAAGTAGCTGATGTCAAGAAGCAATGTTCTCCCAGCACTGCCTGGGACTGAACAAGAGCCCCCTCCTGAACGCAGACCCCCTTACCCACCTTAACACTAAATAAATTCACAGAGGGATGGATAACGTTGGCAAATTGGTCCGTATAAAGCTTCAGTTGCTCGGTCACTATCCCTCTGACCTCACCGTTTCTCGTTATATTATTGAAGACAAAGCACTCGTTATACTCCTTTTCAAGCAACAGTTCAGGAGAACCCAACACCTTATACCCAAAAAAATCAGCACCAAATTTCGTCGTGTCATTGTCTATCCAGCCGAGAATTTTATAGTCAGCTCCATTTGCGTTCATCGCATCGATAATACGCAACGTTTCTGGGTTGTTGGCTCCCATCAAAAGAATCTTTTTAGTCATTAAGTTTGCGCTTGATAATTGACCGAATGTCCTTATAGCTCATCATATCTACGATTTCATCATCCTCAAACTGCACGTCGAACTCTTCCTCAAGTGCTAGCACAATATTCATGTGCTTGAGACTGTCCCATTCTTCCACTGTTTCAGGCGAAGCGTCGTCTCCGATACCACTGATCTCCACGAGAAAGATTGAAGCCAAAACCTTTTTTATTCTTTCGTCCATTTGTTTACCTCCACGTAATCAAGCCTACTTGCCAAATACTCTTCTATCTTTAGCATATAAGATTTTTCGCCTGAATCATTATTAAGATTTTCATATCCTAGTAAATCATAGAAAGTTGATACCTGTTCGTTTTTCAGAGTACGACGGTACATAGCCTTAACCTCTTTGATACCCATATCTGCAAGTCGGGAGACAATCCAATCAGCGATAGCATACTCAATGCCCCTTCCAATCACCCTGCAACTCATAAGAAATGAGTCTATCTCCGCCAGAGCGTTATCAGTCTGTATGATAACGCCACCAACCACACCACTTTCACCGAATCTATCCTCTACCGAAAAGGCGATCACCATTCTTTTCTCGCTCGCCATAAAAGCTTTTATTTCAGATCCCGTATACCTCTTTGTAGTAAGGTTGAACTGATTAGTCTTCTGAGTGAGCTGTGCAACCCGCGAGGCTAACCGCTCAGAATCCTCAAATATCGTCACCTTCTGCCCAAGCGATCTCAAGTATTCCTCAATATTATCAAAGTCGGCACTTGCATCAAGACGCATTGCATTTTCCCTATACATTACAGACTTTTGAATATCTTCTGGAGTACTAGAAAGTGAAAAGAAAAGGTTAGCGTTCTCTCTAATGAGATGCGGATAGAAACCAGATTTCTTAGGCACCTGAAATGTAGATACTTGTGGTAGTTTATATCTAACAAGATTTACCTCGAAATCACTGTCGTCAACAAAAACCAGACTGTCGATACCAACATTAAGTTCTTTGGCAATAGATTTGAGGTTCTCCAATTTATCATGCCAGTTTACTTTTTTTTGAGTAATGTACTGATCGGTTAATATCATATCCGGATGACTTCTGATGACTTCATCCACTTCTGATGCATTGTTTTTGCTGCAAAGCCCAATAATAACACCCTGTTTTGCAAGTTTCACCGCAATGCTCTGAACTTCCTCGTAAACTATTCCTTCTGGACTAGAGGCAGACATGTTTATCCCATCGAAACCGTCCTCTCCCAAAATGCCTTTCCATAGAGTATTATCACAATCAAAAACCAATACTTTCTTAGCCCTTCCGCATGCGGACATAAAAACTGGTCTGACAAATTTCGCGTAAGCTTTAAAAAAATTTACGGTATAGAGTGATTTTGAGGAATAAAAAAAGCGCCAGTCCACACAATCGGACAGAGATACATCCGCTATGATTTTATCAATATCAACAACCACGACATTAGGGGCATTTATTTGCTCGATATACGCATTGAGTCGTTCGGCGATGTAATCAAAATTATTCCTGCGGATTTTAGTTGAATTGAAAAGTAGCGTTGAGAAGCGATTGAGAAGTACCAAAGAGGTTTCGCTCAAATTTGAAAATGTAAGGTCGATTTCACCAATGACCTTTTTGATTATTGCCTCAACTTCTTCTTTCTCAATCAAATCTGCCTTATACTGCAGGCCATCGATCAAGTTCGCCAATTCCCAGAAGATTACGTTTGCATTACAGCTTGAAAATTTCGCACTGTCCTGAACAATATTGTCATAATCACCGAACTCTACCACTACGTTTATTCCTTCTCGCCTGAGCATAAGTTCCATGATTTCCTTGACCTGTGGTACCATTATATTCGACAAGATCGCAAGCCTATATTGCAATTCACCAGAGAGTTCACCCCCGAGTACATTATTCTGTAACATAATCTCGGCAAGCTTCATTTCCTTCATCAGATAGTTCCCTCCTGAATGATTTCGATGATCCCGAATCCCGCCACCTTGTAAAATGAAACGCCCTTCCCCTCAAATAGAATGGCAGGCTTTATGTCTGAGACCATTATCACGCGACTTTCCTTCTTTATACTCTGGATGGTTTCTTTCGTATTTTTAGACGTATAGCATAAATGGTAAAACATTTCACTACAGTCCTTGAGGATAGATTCAAGCGGCCCACGCCCAGATGATGGATAAATAATTTCTATCGCCGGCATGTGGGGGTGAGTGCACAATACTAAGTTCACATTCTGCTCTGCATCAAAGATATCCTCAGTATACTCGTAGCCCATTCCTCGAACAAAGGTAAGTGCCTTATCTGGACGCCTGACAGCAAGTCCAAGATGATGAAAAACAAGACCAAATCTATTCATGCAACACCAAGGGTAACGGATATATTCATCGGAAGTTTCAGTTTCTCAGTCTCTTCAATTGTTTTATCTTTATAAGAAACCAACAACATTTTCTTAATGATAAACCCACAGGATTCAATCATATCAATTACTTGAGCACGATTCTCGAAAAGGTAGATATGATCTACCGCCGGAGCATTAATTGCGGTAGTCAAATATACGTATCCATCTGGCTTAGCAAGAGAACGAATCTTGTTGAGAAAAGCAGTAGGATTTTCAACATGTTCCAGCACCTCACCCATCACGATAGCATCGAATTTACCTTCATGGTTCCAGTCAAGAAAATCTGTGCAGATGATATCGAAATTATTAAAACTCCCAAACTTCCTGCTATTTAGAATACTCTTAGTCAGGTGCACGCTAGTTTCGCTGATATCCACACCAAGAAACGAATTATACCGGCTCCGTCTCATGGCCTCCATCATGAAGAACCCATGTCCTGGTCCTATCTCAAGATATTTACCGGGTTTATCACGAGGAATCTCATCTCGGAAAAAGTTGAGCATCTGGACATGATTATCCCATAAGAAAGCGGACAGAGCTAAGCCATACATGTATTTATTCATGTACTCCCGATTGTTATAAACAGAATTGGCAACCTCATTATAAGTCGAATATCGATATTTCCCATGCCTTTGAAAATACACTTGATTGCTTAGTGTATCTTTTACAATCAGGTCATAAGCGGCAGCAAGAGACTTAAGAGTACTCCCGCGTTCAAGACAGTATTCGATATACGCCGTTAGCATCGCCTTATCATACGCATTCATTGTTTTCACAGCCTCATCCAAAAATCTGGACTGCAAACTATTTACCTTAACGATTTCTTCCTTGAGTTGAACAACAGCATTCATATTTCCAGTATTCCTTATCCATAAGTTAATCTATTTTTTTAATTTTCACCACGTTGGAAAGTAGAAAAACGTACATATTCTGATCATTAAAACCACTTCTCCCAATTTCTGCGATGATATTCTCAGTCATTTTGGTATACAGTTCCCATGCGTGCATTCACTGCCCCGTTTAATAAACCGTCACCAAACAGTTCCAAAAATCCAGTTTCAGCAATTCGGATAAGAGCTATTTTCTCAAATTGTTTGAATATATCCTTCTCTATATCTTTACCATTTACAAGAGTACACACGACACATCAAAAATACCTGAAATTATCACTTTAAGCTATTGTGATTCACCCTTGATTAAAATTTTTTACCAATAAATCAATAACTCTGTCCATCTCACTCTCTGTAAGATCATGGTAGCTTGGCAAATTAATGGCACGTTGGTAAAGGTCATAGCTCACTTTATTCATTGGCTTCCTTTCAAACATAGGAAGCATACTTAGTGGCCAAAAAAAAACCCTGCCGTCTATGTTATTCTCCTTGAAAGAAGCAAGCAACGCCTCACGATCAAACTGTACCCCTTCATCGACAATAATGGACGGCATCCAGAAGCCATTCTGAGTCCCTTCTGGCTCCTGGTTCATGGTTACGGGCATTCCCTTAAAGCCCTCGGCATAATAGCCAAATACCCGTCGTTTTGCCGCTATAAGGTCATCGATACGCTCCATCTGGGCACAACCGATAGCAGCCTGCACATTGGACATCTTGTATTTAAAGCCAATCATGTCGGGCCAGAATTGTTTCACCTGTTCTCGTACTCGCCCATGATTACTTAGAGAAAGTACCTTTTCATAGAGTTCATCACTCTGGGTGACAAACATTCCACCTTCTCCGGTAGTCACCGTCTTAGTGCCATGAAATGAAAATGCCCCAAACTTTCCCATCGATCCAGCCCGCTTGCCGTGGTAAATCGACCCGATAGCTTCGGCAGCATCTTCAATCACCGGAAGACCATGTTTTTCACCAATGGCCATCAGTTCGTCCATTTCGCATAGGTTGCCATAGATGTGTACTGCGATGATGGCTTTGGTACGGGGTGTAATGGCCTCTTCGACCAATATGTGGTCAAGGCACCAAGTGTCAGGCAAGATATCCACGAATACCGGCTTTGCACCTAAGTGCAAGACAGGGGCTACTGTTGCGATCCAGTTGGTATCTGCAAGAACCACTTCATCGCCTGGACCTATATCCAAAGCAGCCAGCCCCATGTGCAACGCACCTGTGCAGCTTGAAGTAGCTATGGCGTACTTCACGCCTAAGTGTTGCTTGAACAGTTCTTCAAACTGGTTAATATATTCGTAGCACTGCTTACCCCAACCATTACGAGCGGCATCGGTGGCATACCGTACTTCCTTCTCTGTGATGGATGGCTTAGTGTAGTAGATCCGTTCTTTCATTGCACCACCATATCAGGTACAGCCACCACGAACTGTCCACCCCATTTACGAATGTAATCATGCTGTTTTATCACTTCATCCGCAATGTTCCACGGTAAAATAAGCACCCAATCCGGTTTTACCGTTTGTAATTCTGCAGGAGGCAAAATAGGTATGTGGCTACCAGGTAGCATTTTCCCCTGTTTTGACGGTGCAGCATCACAAACAAAGGGCAACAAATCCGGTTTAACTCCTGCAAAGTTGAGCAAGGTATTGCCTTTAGCTGCCGCACCATACGCGATAACTTTCTTCCCTGCTTCTTTTTGTTTCAAAAGAAAAGAAAGCAAATTATCTTTTACTTTATTAGCCCGATTTTGGAAGTTTAGATATTTCTCTAATGAATTCAATTTTTGATCTTTTTCAATTTGAATCAACTCAGTAACAGTAGAACTGGTTGGTCGAGTATCGTTTTGATGACAACCATAAACTCTAAGACTTCCACCATGAGTTGATAATTCTTCGACATCAAAAACTCTAAGTCCTGAACTTTCAAAAATTTGACTAACAGTCCCCAAAGCAAGATAAGAATAATGCTCATGGTACACCGTGTCAAACTGAGTGAACTCTATAAGTCGCATAAGATGAGGAAACTCAAGAGTTATCGTTCCCTCAGGTTTAAGTAGTGCTTTCATACCAGCAGTGAAATCATTGATATCAGGCACATGCGCATAAACGTTATTACCAATGATCAAATTTGCCTGCTTACCATCAGAGGCCAATTGTGCCCCTAGTGGCCCTCCGAAAAATTCCCTGAGTACCGGTATACCTGATTTCTCAGCCACATCTGCGGTACTATCAGTTGGCTCAATACCGAGACAAGGCACTCCCTCTCTCACAAAATTTTTTAACAAATACCCATCATTTGATGCCAATTCAATTACAAAACTATTACGATTTAAACCTAATCGATCGGTTATCATAGAAGAATAATTTTCTGCATGTTCCAGCCAGCTCTGTGAAATAGATGAGAAATATGCATAATCTGAACTAAATAATTTATCCGCATTTGTGTAGTCATCGGTCTGAACCAACCAACAAGAGTTGCAGACAAACAGTCTCAAGGGAAAATAGGTCTCTGATTGCATTAATTGATCTTTTGTCAAGTATGCATTTGACGGAGGTGCAAATCCTAAATCTAAAAAAACATGTTGTAGTTCATTCTTACAGTGTCGACACTTCATACTTTTATGCCTTGAAAATTATTATTAATTAAAGTATGCTGCCTATCGCGATCAGAGATTTCTGAACAACCCATTGGCCAGTGAATACCAACAGCTGGATCATCATACAAAATACCACTCTCATATTCAGGATTATACAATGCGGTATGCAGGTAAAGCAATTCCGAGTCAGGCTCTAACACTTGAAAACCATGAGCACAACCTTCAGGAACTACAAACATTGTTGCATTTTCCGGCGTCAGAATTTCTGCATGCCAACTCAAAAAAGTGTCTGAGTTTTTACGCAGATCGACAGCCACATCAAAAACTTTTCCTTTCAAACAGCGAATCAACTTTATTTCTGCAAACGGTTTGCACTGGAAATGCATGCCACGTATCGCACCTTGCTTTTTAGTCTTTGATTGATTGATTTGGAGAATATTACGTCCATTTAATATCATTGAAAGTTCCTTTGCACAAAACAACCGAGCAAATAGGCCTCTATGATCACCAAGCACTTTTGTCTCAACGACAGAAACTCCATCAATTTTTGTGGATACAATATTCATGAAATATAATTCGAAGTATTCATATATTCATCTATTTGTTGATGGCAGATTTGCCTCATATCTCCATTTATCTGTTCTGCCTTGTGCCATTCAATTATTTTATTGAGAGCTCTTTCCAAATCCCACCTCGGCCACCACCCAAGGCGATTATGCGCTTTTGAACAATCCAGTTTGAGATTATTTGCTTCGTGGATATGCTCGCCATTATCTGCACGCCAACCAGCACCTTTACCCCATAACTTAACCATTTTATCAACAATCCATTGTACCGGTTTGGTATCTTCTTCCTGAGGACCAAAATTCCATGCTTCAGCATATTTATGACCACTTGAAAATAATTTTTCAGCCAACATCAAATATCCAGAAAGAGGCTCTAATACATGCTGCCAGGGGCGTATCGCATTGGGATTTCGAATACGGACTGTCTCATCATTTTGAAATGAACGTATTATGTCGGGGATTAGACGGTCATCGGCCCAATCACCACCTCCAATGACATTCCCTGCTCTTACAGAAGCTATAGCTGTATTATGTTGATCAAACTCACCATCTGAAAAAAATGAGTTTCTATAGGAAGAGATAAGTAATTCAGCACATCCCTTGCTACTGCTATAAGGATCATGACCACCCATTGGCTCATTCTCGCGATATGCCCAAAGCCACTCTCTGTTTTCGTAACACTTATCAGTTGTAACCATAATCACGGCACGTACGGAGTTTACTTCTCGAACACCTTCCAGAATATTTAGAGAACCCATTACATTGGTTTCATAAGTTTCTATCGGGTTTATATAAGAATGACGAACTAATGATTGTGCTGCCATATGAATTACTATCTCAGGCTGGTGTTCTACGAAAACTTGTTTCACATTCTGTAATTTACATATATCTCCAAGAATTGATATCATTCCATTCGACACATCTGCTTTCTCGAATAAGCTTGGCGTTGTTGGAGGTGATAGTGCATAACCAATGACATTTGCTCCTAACGATAGCAACCAAAGGGACAACCAACTCCCTTTAAAACCGGTATGCCCTGTAACCAATACTTTTTTCCCACGCCAAAACTCTGAATTTATTCCCATATCTTCCAAGGGGCATTACCACTCTCCCATAGCGTTTCAAGGCAATGTCTATCTCTCAATGTATCCATAGGCTGCCAGAACCCATCATGTATATAAGAAGATAATTCCCCATCGCTTGCAAGATTTTCAAGAGGCCCTTTTTCCCAAACGGTATGATCACCGTCGATGTAATCAAATACTGATTTGTTCAATACAAAAAAACCTCCATTTATCCAGCTACCATCTCCTTCAGGTTTTTCTTTGAACCCTGTTATCTTGTTTTTGCTCAAACTTAGGGCGCCAAATCGTCCAGGAAGCTGGACAGCCGTTAATGTAGCTAGTGTATTTTGGGCTTTATGAAATTCTATAAGCTTTAGAATATCTACATTGCTTACACCATCACCATATGTGAAGCAGAAATCACCATCAATATAGGGTTGAATTCTTTTCAACCTACCTCCTGTCATAGTATCTTCACCTGTATCAACCAGTGTAACAGTCCATGGTTCAGCCATATTTTGATGGATGTCCATTTTATTTTCCTTCATACAAAAAGTTACATCAGCCATGTGGAGAAAGTAATTCGCAAAATACTCCTTAATCAGATATCCCTTGTAACCACAACAGATAACGAAATCATTAATTCCATAAAAAGAATAACATTTCATGATATGCCACAATATTGGCTTGCCACCAATTTCAATCATTGGTTTCGGCTTCAAGTGACTTTCTTCACTGATGCGCGTACCGTGACCGCCCGCAAGTATTACTGCTTTCATGTTCTAATTACCCAAAAGTAAATGCACTATACCGAACGCATCAAATCCATGAAATGCCAGCACTTCATCATTTCGACCACATTCCGGAATCTTTGAGAGCCCCAACCGCTTGAAATCAATATTCACTGCCAAACCACACTCAGCAATGGCAGAACCAATTCTTTCGCCTTGACCACCATTCAGGAGATGGTTGTCAAGTGTAAATACGCGTCTGGTATCCCCAATTATTGTCTTTAACCAATCGCGATCAATTCGATTCAGCCAAGGTAAATTGATCACCTTCAGCCCAAAATCGTACTTATTTCTAAGCAATTCTGCAGCCTTATATGCCTCAGGAAGCATTACAGGCCCATAGGCAAAAAGAACCGCATCATCTCCATTAGTTAGCGCAACTCCTTTTCCTTCTTCAAGCTCATATCCATCCGGCAAATCGTAAGGGACTACACATGGAATGGAAACTAAGCGGATATAAGTGCTTTGAGGATTCTTCTTAACAGCATATTCGAGCATCATTGCCACCTCTCTTTCACAAGAAGGCTCAATTAAAGTCAAACCCGGTACTCCACCCAAAGCCGAGATATCACGAACCATCTGGTGCGAGTGGCCAGGGCTGGCAGGAAGAATACCAGCAAGAGAGCCAACATAGATACACTTAGTATTTTCTGAAGCGTTATTAAAGATTTGTTCGTTTGCCCTCGTTGCCAAGAAGCAGGCAAAGCTATGAGAAATCGGTAATTTCCCCTTCAATGCCAGTGCGCCAGCCTGAGAGACCATATCTTGCTCAGCAATCCCGCATTCAATAAATCGTTCAGGGTAGCTATTCCTAAAACTCAGCAGACCACAATCGATCATAAGATCAGCATCCAGCACAACAATGTCTTTCCTGCGACTACCAATTTCATGTAGTGCCTTTTCATAGGTGGGAATCAATTTCTGGATATTTCCCTGTGGATCAGATAGACTCTCTCTCTCCACAACCTCAATATTTAGCGTTGCAAAACCGACTGCAACCAACATGTTATTAGCTTTTTTAATCAGTTCCTGAGCAGCTTTTTCGTAGTCATCCAGCGAAGGCGCTCCACTGTGGAAGCGGTAAAATCCATCACCTTTAGACATGGCTTTTGCTTCCATGAAAGATACCCCACTCCCTTTGATAGTATCGGCAATAATTATCTGTGGCTTATTTCTTATTGTTTTTGCAGTATCAAATGAGCTAGATAACTCCTCAAGATTATGACCATCACAACGCTGGACATGCCAACCATAGCTACTCAATTTCCCTTCAAGATCTCCCAGATCACTCACATCTCTAACCCAAGTATCGGATTGGATCTTGTTATAATCCACGATAACTGTAATTTCTTCAAACTTGCCATTCACTGCCCCTGGTAGAGATTCCCAAAACTGGCCTTCCTGCAGTTCACCATCGCCGGTTAGCACATAAATGTGCCCCTGCTTTCCATCTAAACGGTTGGCTCTAACCATACCCTTGGCCTTTGAAACTCCCATCCCCAAGGAACCCGTATTCGTTTCCATGCAGGCAGTACCGACATCCGGGTGTCCAGGAAGCCCATGTAAACGCCTCAGCTTATGTATATTATCGTATTCCAGCTTTCCCTGGCCTATCAATACCGAATAGAGACCGGGCGCATCATGCCCCTTGGATGAGAAAAATACACCTCCTTCTTCCAGAACATTCAGATGCAGCCAGGAGAAAATATCCATACTGCTAAAACTACTACCAATGTGTCCGGAGCCTGCTTTGGCAATCATATAAAGTGTGTTAATACGGGCAAGTGTGGCAAAGATACGGGTTTTCTCTATCGCGGATAGCTTTGCTCCTAAAATGCTTTTAAAATCATCCTGACTGACATGATATAGCATATTCATGATTTACCTTGTTAGTGTTTGTCAAATAATATTAAAAATTTATATCTGTTCCGGATCGACAATCATATAAATGTCTTTTAATTCAGAATAAATATCCAGCGCCTCTGTGCCTGGTTCTCGACTGCCATTGCCAGACTGTCTCATTCCACCGAATGGCATGTGAGGCTCACTGCCGTATGTACCGGCATTAACAACCGTAGCGCCACATTTTATCTTGTGACTGAATTGTATAGCTCGATGATAATTACGTGTATGAATAGAAGCCGTCAGGCCATAAGGTGAATCGTTTGCCATTTTTAATGCGTCATCAAAACTGCGTACACGATAGAGTATAGCTATGGGGCCGAATAATTCACATTTTGTAATTTTTGCGTCTTGTAAAACGCCATCCAATATGGTCGGTGCCATATAGAAACCATTCACATGCTCGGAGCCCTTCACACGATACCCGCCGCAAAGAACATTGGCGCCACTCTTTTTGGCCTCATTTACCGATTCAATCATATTCTTCAACTGGCGCTCGTTAATTACCGGCCCTAAATCATCATCGTCCCCAGATCCTACTTTAAGCGCCTTTGTTGCATCAACAAGCTTTTTTTTGAATTTATCGTAGACAGCATCAAAAACGATGATACGACTACCAGAAGCACAACGCTGCCCAGCATTACTAAAAGCGGAAAGACATGTCCATTGGACAGCCTTATCGAGATCTGCATCGTCACATACAACCAGTGGATTTTTCCCACCAAGTTCCAAGGAAACCTTGGCAAGTCGTTTTCCAGCAACTTCTGCAATCCAGCGGCCTACTCGGGATGAGCCAGTAAAACTGATAACATCCACACGCTCATGCTCAACAAGAGATGCGCCTGCCTCAACACCATATCCCTGAATGACATTCAGAACACCCGACTGCAGACCTACCTCATGAGCTATCTTAGTGAAGATCCATGCTGTTGCAGGGGTATCTTCTGCTGCTTTTAAAACGACTCCATTACCACAGATTAATGCTGGAAAGGTTTTCCATGCAACATTGGCAATCGGAGTATTAGCAGCAATAATCAAGCCTGCCACACCACAGGGCTGACGTACAGTTGAGGCATATTTGTTCGCTATGCCACTGGTAGTCGTACGACCATAAAGCCGCTGACCTTCACCGGCAAAGAATCGTCCTAGCGCAATAGCACCACCAGTTTCACCAATGGCCTCTTTATAGGATTTACCGGTTTCGAGCGCCACTATCATGGCAATCTCTTTCTGATTCTGCTCTAGAGCGTTACATATCTGATGTAAAATATAACCACGCTGAACTGCAGGTGTGTCTGCCCAAGCTTCCTGAGAGTGCCGGGCTGATTCAACAGCACTTTCAACATCAGGCAATCGTGATCTTGATACCTTGCAAATTGTTTCTCCATTATGAGGAGATATCTTCTCAAAAGTTTCACCACCTGACGCAGGGATTTCTTTTCCATTAATCCAGTTCAGAATAGTTTCAGGAAGTTGAAAATTATTATTCATAGTATTTTTTTCTTACCAGGCAGTCCATCCGCCATCAAGTATAATTGCCGCGCCAGTTACATAGGAAGAAGCATCTGACATGAGATAGATAACCGTACCATTGTATTCGTCTTCTCTGGCCATTCGTCCCATTGGCACTCTTGAACAATACCCATCGAGGAACTCTTGCTCCTGATGATTAAATACACCACCTAGTACCATCAGATTAGTACGTACTCCTGACTTTCCCCAGTAGACCGCAAGGTATTTTGTAAAGTTAACAAGCGCTGATTTAGAAGCTGAATAAACGACAGGTTTAAAAAAAGGGTTCCCACCATTTTCCGATTTATATTCATAAATCCGATGATCTGGAGAGACCATTCCATAAGTAGAACCGATGTTAATAATTGACCCTCTGCCAGATTTAGCCATTTCTGCACCAAATACCTGACAAGCCAGAAAAACGCCTTTTACATTTACGTCCATTACCCGATCCCAAGATTCCGGAGGAAATATTTCAAATGGACCGGTTTCTTCCAGTGCTGCACTTGGAGGAGAGTCAAGAGCTGCATTATTAATTAAACCATATGGAACCTCATCCCATGTTTCAACTATTATTTCCAATGCCTTTTCAAGTGATTCTCTTTTAGTTACATCAGTTATTATTAGTAATAATTTATTGTTCTCTTTGAAAGCTTGAAAATGTTCGGGTAATTTTTCTTTTTCAGCAGCAGGGTCAAGAATAGCGACCCTGGCATTACGGTTCAGTAGTGCTAAACTGAACTGCCTTCCGAGTTGCCCCATACCTCCCGTTACGGCAACAATACGCCCTTCTACTGAGAACAACTTGTCGTACATCTATATATTAACCCTCTTCTGTCCATGTGCGAATACAATTAGATCACATATCTCACGTACTGCTCCTCTTCCTCCGGGATTCAACGTAATATATCGTACCCTTTCAACAATATCAGGATGTGCATCAGCAACAATAATGGGTAACCCAACAGTATCTAAACACGACTGATCATTAATATCATTTCCAGTAAAAACAGTTTCCTTTAATGTGCAACCTTGTTTTTGGGCTAACACCTTCAATGCAGCAAATTTATCATCACATGCTTGAATATAGTCTATCTGTAGCTTTCTGCACCTTACACCTACTACGGGATTTACCTCTGTAGAAATAACCCATACAGGAATACCTAAGTGACGTATCTTCGATAATCCAAGCCCATCGCTTCTCCAGCAGGAAACAGACTCAGTACCATCCTGTGCAACATAGACACGGTTATCGGTAAAGACACCGTCGAAATCAAAAACAACCAGTTTTGCATTACCAATATCTCTAATTAAGTTATCTGGGAGAGCCTCAAAGTCAGGTTGCAATGGAGCCATGTTATCTATGATCACAGAACCAACTCAAAAAGGATATCTTCTTCCTCTTTTACTGCACGATTAAGTTTTTTACCAATAATATTATTCAATTCATATGGCGGTAAACCATCTCCGGGAGACTTAATTGCAATATCCTCTTCTGTTAGCTCATGCCCTTCCGGCAATGACTTCGCCGCAACTAGTTTTTTGCCCATTTTCACCAACGGCTCACGTTCACCTTCATCAATTTCTTTATGATGTTTACCTAACGCAACACGCGCACGGCGCAAATCTCTCACCATATGTTCAAGACCAGTTGGCGAAAGAGAAAACGCATGATCTGTTCCTTTAAGGGTACGATCCAGCGTGAAGTGTTTTTCAATAATACGTGCGCCCAACATATATGACACTAGCGGCATCGCAATTCCATTGTCATGGCCAGAATAACCAATGACAATTTCCGGAAAGTTCTTTCTGTACTCTTCAATAACGTAGAGATTTAATTGTTCAGGACGTGCCGGATAGGCAGATGTGCATTGCATAACTGCTAATTGCTTATTGATTGGCATAATTTCATTATAGACGCGCTCTACATCTTCAATTGTACCACCTCCTGTGCTAACTATTATAGGTTTCCCAAACGATGCAATATACTTTAATAGCGGAATATTTTTCAAATCTCCTGAAGCTATTTTATAGAAAGGAAGACCGATCTCTTCGAGAAAATCTGCACTATTAGTATCAAAAGGGGTTGAAAAAAAAGTAATTTCCAGGCTGACTGCGTACTCCTTCAGTTCAAGATATTCCTTCCTGCCAAACTCCAAAAACTCACGGTGCTCACCATAAGTTGCACCAAAACTGTTCGGGTTATCATAAATACTGTTGTACTTCTCTGTTGAAAATAGGGCCTTATTATCTCGTTTCTGTAGCTTGACTGCATCCGCACCACAATCCTTTGCACGACGGAACATCCTTTTGCATTGCTCCAAATCACCTTGGTGATTATGTCCAACCTCAGCGATTACATAGACATCGCTTGTGTCATTTACTCGTTTTCCATCTAATATTATTTCTCGTTTCATTTATATTGTCCCCTAATGATGTGTTTTCTGATGGGCCTGGGGTCAAACCTTGATTAGTGATTATAGCACCTTGGCTATTGACAATTATTATCATGCCTTTTCAATTCCGGCCTGCATCAGCATTACCTAATTTCAAAATAAGCATCTGAATCTCTTCCTGTAGCTTATCGTATTCCTTCAACCGCTGTTTTAAAAACATTCCTGTTATCTCCGTTTTCTGTTTGATCCCTCTCGGGGTGAGAATATAGAGATATCCGGATTTCTGGCGAGAATTCTTAAATCTCTTCAGTTTGATAATCCCTTTTCCGGTAAGCGCCTGAATGAG
>JAIQZR010000171.1 GCA_021777035.1 Candidatus Scalindua sp.
TCAAGCTCTTCTTGAGTGCTTGAAACAACGATGTCCAACAACTTTGGCAGATCAAGGATTGTTATCCTGTGCATACTTCTAACACCAACAAAAGCATATTTTCCATCAGGAGAAACTGTTACTCCGTATGGATTACCATCATAGTTGTTATGCTCATCTAAAGGCATACTTGCAACCTTACCGCCTCTTTTAGTCTCCACAACAGCGAGGTTGTTAGAGAATATCTGAGCATTTTCAGCTTCACAAACAGGAAGCCAGTTCTTTGGCTGTTCCATTGTGACAAGCACATATGCTCCATCAGGCGTGTACTCTACACCCCTCAGGTTACAACTCTGATAGATGTTTCTGTGCTCAATAACCCTACCTGTTGTAAGATCTACAAAATCTACGCCTCTGTTGATCTTACCAGTTGTATCCAGGATTACAGCTGCAGTCTTTCCATCAGGTGAAATTGCTATGTCCCTTGGACCATAATCAGTAGTTCTGATTTCGCCTATTTTACTGTTCATTGCAGTATCAATAATATCAACTGTATTCCACATACTACCTGAACAACAAACGTACGCTTTAGACCCATCTTTAGACAACTTCACACTGCATGGCCAATCGCCAACCTTAATAGTCTTTACAACCGCCTTATTGCCTACATCAATAACTGACACAGTATCACTTTCAGCGTTACAGACAAATAAAGTACGACCATCCAACGTATAAACACTGGCTTCCGGCTGTACCTGAACAGGCACTTCTCCGGTCACCTTTTTAGACCTCACATCAACAAACGACACGCTGTGTCCCGACTGATTGGATATAGCCAACTCGCTACCATCAGGCGAAACTGCTACGTGGAAAGGGGATGGATGCTCAGTCCTTACCCTTGTGCCTTGTATAAAGCCAGCACCAGCACTTTGAACCAGCGCCATGCTTAGCATTCCCGCACCCAGGAATCCCATTATCCAAGCCTTTTTCTTCATTCTTACACCTCCAAAAACATAAAATTATAAAAACACTACATTAAAAATCTGGCTCATGCGGACATGTTCCAGACATTTTACAAACAGTCACAAGCTCTTCACCACAATCTCCACACTTACCATTTGAAAGCAAATGCTCTGCATACTCCATCTTGTGGTCAATCTCAAAGCCCGCACCTGGCTCATCGTACTCTTTACCACATTTTTTACAGGCAAAATTCAGCTTTGCCCTTATTGCAGTACCCGTTAAATCGTCATTGCACACCTCGCAAAAGCCGATATTAAAAGCGTAGCATGCCTTAGAATTCTCGCATTGATCATTAACACAATTATATTTAGTTCTAATGCACGACCAAGACTTTACCACCTTATGCTTCGCAATTTCTTCACCCTCTTTATGCTCTTTGGAATTCCAGATGTACTTTAAGTTACCGCACTCAGTCCAAGTAAATATCTCTTTACATTCTGTACACCAATTCAACAACTCGTTGACCTTCATTGGACAAGGCCCACCCTTCTCAGCCTTGGCAACACTAAACTGACTACCAACAAGCGCAACCATACAGACAAGCATACCCACACACAATATCTTCTTAAAACCCAACCTTAATGTATTCAAATCTTCACCCCCTTTCCAATTTCTCTTACCATTAATATCACGAACTTCACTTATGAGAAACTACGCATACAACGTGCCATGACGCTGCATATTTCCATTTACCACATAAACCCCTACACAATAAAGCATTAATGTCATCGTTTCGTTATTTATAATAATAAACACAATAAAAAGTGGCTGCATGTCGCCAATACGCAATTTGCAATCGGCCATAAACTACCAGAGCAAGCCATATAAGGTCAATTTAATTATTATCAGTTATGAGCATACTTTTCCAATCTATATCGAAATGTTCCCCTGCTAAGCCCTAACAACTTCGCCGCCTTAGTTTTGTTGTTCTTGCTTTTTTTCAGAGCTTGCAAAACTAAATGCTTCTCCAACTCATCAATTGATATTCCTTCTGGCGGTAAATTAATATTCATCATTTTATATGCCCTGTCTTTGCCATGATCAAAACTGGAGGCCGACTCTTTTACCAGAGAAATAGGAAGATGATCTTCTGTTATCATGTCCCCTTTACACAATATTACAGCCCTTTCGATGCAATTACGCAATTCTCTTACATTACCGTCCCATCTACTTGAAAACAGAATATTTTCAACATTTTTAGACACCCTCAGTTGTAATTTACCCATTTTCTCAGAAAATTGAGATACAAAACTTTTTGCCAATTGCAAAACATCCTCAGGCCTATCCCTTAGTGGCGGTATATTTATAGGAAACACATTAAGCCTATAGTACAAATCTTCTCTAAACTGTCCTTTTTTTACATATTCTTCTAGGTTTTTATTACTAGCACATATTATCCTGACATCAACACTAACTGTCTCAGATCCGCCAAGCCTTTCTAGCTCACGCTCTTCAATCAATCTAAGTACTTTGGCCTGGACGACAAGGTTCATCTCTGAAATCTCGTCAAGAAACAAAGTACCGCTGTTAGCTAGTTCAAACCGACCTTTTTTACATTTCTCTGCCCCTGTGAAAGCGCCTTTTTCATAGCCAAACAATTCGCTCTCTAGCAGTGTTTCCGGCAGGGCGGCACAATTTATAGCTACTAGCGGCCCTCCCTTCCTCAGACTGTTGAAGTGGATCGCCCTGGCCACAAGCTCCTTACCAGTACCGCTTTCACCGTAAACAAATACCGTTGAATCTGTCCTGGAGACGTCACCAGCCAACAGAAGAACCTCAAGTATTTTGGGAGAATTACCTATAATATTACCAAAATTATAGTGCGACTCTAATTCCTTTCGAAGATATCTGTTTTCCATCGCAAGAGATCGCATTTTCAGTGCCTTGGCCACAGCAACAGAAAGCGATTCTCCCTCAAACGGCCTTATGATGTAATCGAAAGCCCCCTCTTTCATCGATTCTACCGCTGTTTCTATAGACTCATCGCCTGTTACAACTATAACCGGCAATTCAGAATCCATAGACTTAATCTGTTTCAGAAATTCCAACCTGCCCATCTTAGGAACTCTTAAATCGGTAATAATCAAATGCAGCTTTTCACGTTCAACAAAATCAACTATCGAAGTCAGATCTTGCGCGTCAACAACCTCTATATCATCCATTTCACTGAACATAGCCTTGACGTTACGAATTATCCGCTCTTCATCATCCGTTACCAACACTCTACTAACCACTAGGAAGCACCCTCACAAATAAACGATCAAGATTGTCAAAAAGCAAATATACTAAATATATCAAAATGAAGATTTTTTGTTAAATCAACAAAAAGCGAGGCAAGTGAACATATTACCGACGACAACATAAAGCCAACCATCAGCAAACCTATGGCAAGAAGAGGCACACCCACCATTCTGGAAACAAACTTTGCCCCAGATGACGACGGCTGAACCCTCAAGCCCTCTAACCTGCCCTCCTCTTTCATCCTCTCATAGTACGCACCTCTTTCGTGCTTAACATGTGCCTCATCAATTTTACCGGTAAACATAGCCTCATCAGTAGGCATGTTTTCAGGCAACATATGCGTGTGCAGAAAATGAATTGAAAATATAAAACCTGCTGCTAACAGGGCCTCATATCTATGGGCAACCAGTGCTATACTCGGCAAGTCAACATAGCTTGCAACGCTAGCAGGTATCAGCCTTGTGGACTGCACCGGAAACCAAAGGATATAACCAGTAACAGCCATAACCAATGTCCCCCACATGAGCGACAAGTATTCAAATTTTTCCCAATATATATACCTTTCAAACTTTGGTCGTTTACCAAGCCTGAAAAACCACAAAATATCTCCAAGTATATGCAGCACATCCCTTGGCTGTATCAGGAGAGAATCGGGTCCCCAAAAAATACCTCTATCCTTCCTCACCAGAGTTTCAAAAGCCAGATATGCAAAGTGCAGAAAGGCTGCAAGAAAAGTAATGAGAGCACAAATCCTATGAATATTACCAGCCATAGGATATCCTCCCATCACACCGTAGAGCCATTGACCCCAGGCATAGTCCTTAAATACAAGCGGCATGCCGGTCAACACCAATCCAAAAAAACTTATAATTGTGAGCGTATGGCCAAATCGATGAAACTTGCCAAATCGCAGTAATGTTGTAGTGTTATCAGCCATGATCAGATTTATTCTCCTTTCGATCATCCAATATTGAGCCCAGCCACGAGAGAAGCATATGCGTACCGAATTGCGCAAATGTTACCACCAAGAGCCCCACATACGCCAGGAAGAGAACCGTCAACAATGTCTGCGGACTCTTAACGATACCCTTGATCTCCCCGGGATCCTTTCTGATATTTTTTAAAGCTATCAATGCCGACTTATAATAGCCGACGTCTTTGTATCCAGGATGCGCAACATGCTTAACAAAGCTAGCACCAGCACCCGGATGACATTTGCCACAAGTTTCCTTAGCATTTTCCGATCCTAAAGTCGACTCCGAGTTTGTTGAGTTAAGTATAGTATGCTGTCCGTGACAATCAACACACGTCGCTATATCCAAGCCCACATACCCCATTGCGGTAACCTGACCATGAAGATTATTACGATAAGAGCGGTAGTATTTTTCATGACAACTTCCGCATTTTTCTATGGTATCTCCCCTGTGCTCCAGATTATCAGCCCGAGGTGTATTCATCTTCGATTTCTGCCCTGTATGACAATACTTACAGGTAGGCAACTGCACACCTTTTTCCAACATCAAGCTCGCGTGACTACCTTCAAGGAATGTCGCAGCCGGATCATCATGACAGAACGTCACACAATCCACAGGCTGTAAATTTGGATAATGCTCCCCCTCGCTGTCCTCTAAATCGGCATGACAATCGATACAGTAAAAATCCTCACCACCGTGAGCCGATGCGTGATACTCCTCCTCGTCAACAACCATTGACACAAGCTCCACTTCACCAGTAACATGATCCACCCTCACCTTAGAATCTACCGATGAAGGGTCTGTATGACACTCCATACAATCACTATTTTCCTGCGCAAAGAGGTTTATTGACGAAAAAGAAGAAATGAAAATAAGACATGAAATGATTATAAGCTTACAAATTTTACTATCTTTAAATATTCCTACCGTTGTTTTTGACAAAGATACCACTTTATGATCTCCTCCTCTTGATTGAAAGAAAGATAGTACTTTTATGTAGTGGGCAAACGTCACTCCAACAAATACCTTCTACTACCAGCATATTCACAAAAGCCTCCCCCCTCCATCTCTGAAGGGGGGAGCAAAACTTCAGCTTTCTATATTGCAAAAATACTAACGTAATGCTACTAATCCTACAAACTAACTACCAAAGAAACAAAAACAATTATTATTTAGCATTAGGCGGCTTTTTCATAAACCACTGATCCTGCTCTATATAACCCTTCCATTTCTTCTTATCAGCAGCAGACATCTTAGCCAGCACATCATCTATTGCATCATGATCCCTGTGATCATCCCTCTTAATATAATCCGCAGTAAAGAGCCTGTCCTTACCCTCTCCATTCTTCTTACCCTCACACTTAGGGCATTTATTCTTGGAACCGGCATCTTCCCAGTGACATTTCAGACATTGATCTTTTATCGCATCAGTATTGATACCAGCGACTACCATACCCGCATCGTACTGGGCCTTCCTGGCAGCCATCGGATCATCATTTAGCAACTTCTTAAACGCGTCCTTACCCTTACCTTTGTAATTTTTCTTAACGTTTATATAGCCTTCACCTGGGCCGTGACACGCTTCACATCCAACATCTTCTATGAAATCTTTACTGCCCTGCTTAGATTTGCCCTTTTTTATCTTCATACCCAATCCTGTAGCATGGCACTTCAAGCACTCAGGATTACTTTTATCAGCATCTGTTTCCAACCTCTGAAAGGTGTTATAATGCTGATTCTTCATCTTCTTATATTCTTCACCTTCAAAACAACCTTTAGACATATGACACTTACAACCTGAATTGCTCATGAATTTCCACTTCTGCTTCTCACCAAAACTCTGGCTACTTTGAAATATCACAAGCGACAAAGATATAGCTGCAAACATCATTACAAATCTTCTCAAATTAAGGCTAAACATGTTGTAGCTCCCTTCTCAATATCTTAAAATATACTGACAATAACTAATCCTCTTATAAACCTAAAAAAACACCGTAACATCTAAAGCATAAGACTTCAAGAGGTTTGGAATTTTATCAAGACACTTTTGTTGTGTCAAGAAAAAACTAACCATTAAATACCTACCATTTTGCAAATTCCCATATTCCGGTAACAGAGCAAATTTTTGAATGGTTTTTGTTAGAATGTAGGTAGAGATATTTGGCAATACCCGCATTAAAACCCTCACTCTTTTCCATATTGCTCAAAAAGTCAAATATGGTATGCCAAAAAGCCGATAAACCTCATTTTTTACAGTTTTTACTGAATTTTCTCTAACTTGTTGTTTTCACTAATTAGGTTTTCAACAAAATGAGTATCAACATCACCTGTAGCAAACCTTGAATCCGATATAACCTTGAGATGAAGCGGTATTGTTGTTTTAATACCTTCTATCCTGTATTCACTTAGTGCTCTCTTCATACAGGCAATCGCCTCTTCTCTTCCATTTTGATGCACTATTAATTTACCCAACAAAGAATCATAATACGGAGGCACCTCATATCCCGAGTAAATATGTGAATCGACCCTGACACCTTTACCACCAGGCGCGCAACACATTGTAATTTTCCCTGCATACGGTCTAAAGTCGTTGTCAGGATCCTCAGCATTTATCCGACACTCTATCGCAACTCCCTCGCTTTTTATCTTCTTCTGACGCAAATTCAATCTCTCACCATAGGCAATTCTGATTTGCTCTTTTACCAAATCAATCCCCGTAAGCATTTCCGTCACAGGATGCTCAACCTGAAGCCTGGTATTCATTTCTATAAAATAATATTTTCCCTCTGCATCTACTAAAAATTCTACGGTACCCACATTAGTATAACTAACTGCCTTTGCTAGCTTTATAGCAGATTTGCAAATATCCTCACGTAATTGATCTGAGATATTCGGTGACGGTGCCTGCTCTACCAGCTTCTGATGCCTTCTTTGGATCGAACAATCTCTCTCGCCAAGGTGTACTACATTACCATATTTATCAGCAACTATCTGAACTTCAATATGACGCGAAGGCTCTATGTACTTCTCAATGTAAATAGAAGAGTCATTAAAAGCCATTTTTGCCTCACGCTGAGCAACCGCAAGGGCATTAACCAAACTTATATCGTTATGAGCAACTCTCATGCCTCGCCCACCCCCACCAAATGACGCCTTTATTAACACAGGAAAACCTATTTCGTGGGCTACATCCAATGCCTGCTGTTGGTCAGCAATAGTTGATTTACTCCCAGGAATCACCGGTATCTTATTTTCTATTGCTATATTTCTCGCCATAGTTTTATCACCCATTTTGCTCATCACATCGGAACTCGGCCCAATAAAAACTATGTTGGAAGATTCACATACCTCAGCAAAGTGGCTATTTTCAGCTAAAAAGCCGTATCCCGGATGTATAGCCTCTATATCTGCAATCTCAGCGGCACTAATAATACTTGGAATGTTCAAATAACTTTCTGCTGATTCTCCAGGACCTATACAAACACGAGCATCCGCATACTCCAGATACAAAGCGTTTTTATCAGCCTTTGAGTACACGACAACCGTTTCAATACCAAGTTCCTTACAGGTCCTTATTATTCTTAGAGCAATTTCGCCCCTATTTGCAACTAAAATCCTGGAAAACATAAGCTACAGACACACCTCCTAATTTTCACTTTTTACGCATAGAACACAAACATATTCTTTTTGTCATAAGAATATGTTTGTGTTCTATGCGATAAGAATAAAACCCCAGATTTGACTATGCCAGTGCTGTTATAGATATTTATTCTAATATCTCGAGAAACAGTGCATGGCACACTTTCACGCAAGCAAAGGCAAGACAAAACTAACTACACACGCTCCCCACCTTATCATTGTGGCCCAAGCAGAACAAAAAGGGATTATGCGTTGTTATCCGCTTCCTTCTCCAGATGGTTCTACACTAAACAGAGACTGTCCATATTCAACAGCAGTCCCATTTTCCACCAGTATATCAACAATTTTTCCCTTTATCTCTGCTTTCACTTCGTTCATAATCTTCATGGCCTCAATGATACAAACAACTGTCTCTTCGCCAATTTCATCTCCAATTGCAACATAAGGGTCTGCACCCGGCGCACTAGTGTAAAACGTACCAACCATTGGAGCGACAACCTCAGAGACACTGGGTCCTTCCTGTGATGTTAAATACTTTGTCGTACCTTCCGACAACGAAGACTTTACATCTGACAATTGAATACTCGTCTGTATAGAGTCCATACTATTTCTTTTTAAACGTATCTTGGTCGCCTCTTCCTCTACCTCTATTTCAGCAAGACCACTTTCATTCATTAACGAAATTAATTTTTTTACTTTTTCAATTAGATCCATTTTGACACTTTTCTTTATTTTCTATGATAGCAAAGGCCGCATCCACTGCACCCTTTGCATTTGCGCACTTTAGCACGCGTTCCCCATAAGATTGATCCCCACAAAAAGGCATTCTACCAGATAACTGTTCTAAATTCCAAGTATGAATACCAATTACAGGTTTCTTTTTAATTAGAGCATAACTGATTTCCGAAAGAGTGCCAAATCTGCCACCCACGGCAATTATAGCATCTCCAGAGTATGCAACCAACATATTCCGCGCAAAACCTAAACCTGTCGGCAAAGCAATGTCTATAAAAGGATTTGCGCTGCCAGACTCTTCTCCTGGCAAAATTCCGATAGTAAGGCCACCTTGCTCTTTAGCTCCTCTGGCGGCCTCAGCCATCACCCCATCAAGACCGCCACAAATTAAAACGGCACCACGCTTTGCTATTTCTCTGCCCACTTCATTGGCAATTACAGCAAGTTGAGGAGTCAACTTATCACCACCACTCCCTATTACGGATATACAAATTTTTTTCGACATCAACTCTCTACTATCTGTTGTTGTTAGCAATTTTTTCTTCCAGCACCACGAAATCGATGTCGGCAAGGAGATCCAGGCAAAAACCAATTTCTACATTACTCTCACCAAGCACCTTTGCAAGCTTTTCTGCTTCGTCCTTAGTCAAGCCAATTGTTACCGCCGGCAGCAACTTCCTCCGATTCACTACTAGCATATCTCTCTCCTTTGCGCGAGCAGGAAGCACAATTGAAAATCTCCTTTCACTGTTACCTAGCTCTTCAAGTGCCCTTTCATGTTCAGCTACTGAATCACGAAATGAACCTTTCTTTTTATAAGACACAGATAAATCATTATGCACGTTTTTATAAGCGGAATCAATACTTGCAACCTTCTCCCATTTATTTATTGCGCCATCAAGATCCCCCTTAAAGTACAGTGCCAAACCAAGATTATATAACCCTTCCGGATAACCCGACCTGGTCTGTCCCGACTTCTTAAACAGTGAGATAGCTTTATCATATTGCCCCTTCTGAATACAGATAAGGCCAAGATTATTAAGGGCTGAAACATTGTCGGGCTGAATTTCAAGGACTTTTCTAAACTGGTCGATTGCTTTATTTACCAGCCCCCCATTCTTGTACGCAAACCCTAAACTAGTTAGCACTTCTATATCCTCCGGTCTTGATAATAAAATCTGCTTGAACTCACTGACTGCATCTCTATACATCTCTTTTTCGGTGTAAATAACTCCAAGATTATATCGAGCATCTAACATGTCCGGGTTTATTTCAAGAGCTTTTCTCCATACTGCAACCGACTTATAAAACATTCCCTTTTTATCATATGCATTCCCCAGATTATAATAAGCGTCTACAAAGTTTGGGTTGATCTCAATTGCCCTTTTCCATGCATCTATGGCATCATCAAACATACCCTTTTCGTACAAAATCGAACCTATGTTATTGTATGCGTCAACATGGTTATCATTATTTTTTACAGCTTCTCTATACGATGCAAGCGCAGCATCTAACATATTGTTATCATAATAAACGTTACCCAGGCTATAACAGGCCCCTGCATGGCCGGGGCTCAATGTTAAAGTATGTTTGAATTCCTTGATTGCACTATCTAGTTCGCCTGTGTTCATAAACACTATACCAAGAAAATAATGTACATCTATGTTATCTGGATCAATGCCTAATCCCTTTCTGAATATATCTATAGCCTCTGCATACATGCCCTTCCTTGTATATGCAACGCCCATATTAAAATAAACATCAATATCAAATGGGGTAATCTCTATAACTTTTTCCCAAGCGTTCATGGCTTTCTCTAGTAACCCTTTTTCTTCATAGGCATTCCCAAGATTATAGTACACTTCCACAAATTTTGGATCCTCTCGCACTGCCATTTCCCATGCATAAACAGCACTATCTATATCACCCTTATCGTAATGAGAAACACCGAGGTCATAATAATAGCTATGTTCCCCAATACCAAAAAGTAGATTTTTAGGAAAAAGCAGAAACAGAAAGATAATTAATATGGGCATTACGAATTTAGTATTCATTGCCACCAATATTTTTTGTACTTTTTATTCCGATTGTTTTAACCCAAAACCATAATATGACGTGACTTAATACAAGTAATGATCTGATCCTGCCAAGTAGCTTTTCAGTGTGGGATTTATTCGCCCTGACTCAATTCAAAAAAAACAAATATGAAAAAACTGAAGCAGCCTTCTTATATATCAAATTCAAAAAAATCTCAATATAAATTTTTACAAAATCCTTTTCATTGCACGCATTTAGAGAACAACAACAAGGACTTTACCGTTTGTTATAAGCAAATCATATCAACTTAAAAAGTTAAATCAACGGTAAATGACTAACTTCCAAGGTTTATCCATACGCTTTTTACCTGTGTATATAACTCTAAAGCATGAACCCCCAACTCTCTACCAAAACCACTTTGCTTAAATCCGCCAAATGGTGAAGCTGCATCGAATGTATTATACGTATTAATCCAGATTGTACCGGCCTTCAAATCTCTGGCAAGCCGGTGAGCTTTCTTTATATCCTTTGTCCAAACAGCAGCAGCCAGGCCGTAAACTGATAGATTGCCTTGCCTTACCACCTCGTCAACATCATCAAATGTAATTGTTGATACAACAGGGCCAAAAATCTCCTCTCTTGCTATTTTCATATTATTGTCAACTGCGTCAAAGATAGTAGGCCTAATAAAATAACCCCTCTCTCCACATCGTCCACCGCCTGTTACCAGTTTTGCACCCTCTTGCTTTCCCGTATCAATATAACCCAATATCTTATCAAATTGCTCTTTAGAAACCTGCGCTCCCATCTGAGTACCAACATCTTCAGGATTCCCAACACGCATACTTGCAGCCTTCTTTGACAATTTATCTACGAATTCCTCATGAATACTCTTTTCAAGGAATAATCGGGAACCAGCGCAACAAACCTCTCCCTGATTAAAGAATATACCCGTCATTGCACCGTCTACGGCACTATCTATATCAGAATCTGCGAATACAATATTAGGAGACTTTCCACCTAATTCTAGTGATATTCGCTTTAAATTCTTTGATGCCGCCTGCATTATGATACGCCCCGTAGTATGTGCACCAGTAAAGGCAATCTTATCAACATCCATATGCTCTGCCAGGGCTGCTCCTGCCGTGGGGCCATAACCTGGCACAATATTCAGAACTCCATCCGGCAAACCTGCCTCCTGACAGATCTCACCCAACCTCAATGCCGTTAAAGGAGTTTGCTCAGCAGGCTTTAAGACTACCGTATTGCCACAGGCTAGTGCAGGTGCTATCTTCCAAGCAGCCATTAGTAAAGGGAAGTTCCATGGTATTATCTGCCCCACAACGCCAACAGGCTCTCTCATGGTGTAGTTGAAGAATTCTCCTCTTACCGGTATTGTCTCGCCATGAATTTTGTCAGCCCATCCCGCATAATATAAAAAGCAATCAATGACAAGAGGAATGTCTACATTTGTTGTTTCACTGACTGGCTTACCATTGTCCAGAGTTTCCAGCAATGCCAATTCGTCCTTATTCTTTTCTATCAATTCCATAATTCTTAATAGGATCTTGCCTCTATCACGAGCATCCATTTTTTTCCATAAACCCTCCTCAAATACCTTACGTGCAGCAGCAACAGCAAGGTCTACATCAACCTTATCCCCCTCCGCAACTGATGTTATGACCTCTTCTGTTGCCGGGTTTATAGTGTCAAATGTCTTGCCTGAAACAGAATTTACCCATTTGCCGTTAATAAACAACTTTCCAGGTTTTATTATTACGCCCTCTCTAATCATCATTTTATTTACACCTCATTAAATAACTTAAAGTAAAAGAAAGATTGCCAGCAGCAGTAAAGCCCCACCCAGAAAACACTGGGAAACATCTTTGACCGTATTTCTGGTCTTTACCCCCAAAACTTTTCTATGATCTGCTATAACACCTTCAAAAATACTCTTAAGCTCATCACCGGTAGCATCATGAATATATGTACCACCGGTTACTTTTGCAATTTCCGCTAATAATTCCGGATCCGGCTTTGTCATGATCGTATTATCTTCTATATCAAGTTCATAACCCGTTGTATGTCCATTTATATCTTTTTTTGGAATCGGTGAAGCCTTAAGTGGGTCTCCAATTCCAATCAAATAAACCGAGATATCCTTTCTCTCCATCAGCATCTTTACGGCTTCTGCAACCTGGCTTCTAACTGACAGCTGTTCCTCTCCATCAGTAAGGAATATTATCACCTTTTCTCTCTCCTCCCGGCTAAACGACTCGATTGCAATAAGCAGGGCATTCCCAACATTTGTGCCGTACGGTACAAAACGCGCATAGTTCTCATTAATCATGCGCAAAATCCTCAAATAAATACTATCGTAATCAGTTGTCAGATAGGGAAGCATGGAAAATGCCCTTCCGGCAAACACCACCAGTCCCAGATAATCGTTATCAAGACCCTTAATCAGGTTTTCCATCTCAATCTTTGCCCTTTGCAGTCTGTTAGGCCTTACATCCTCCGCCAGCATGCTCAGCGAAACATCAAGTACAAATACAATCTCCATACCTTCCTTCTCATAATACTCTTCAGCAGTCTGCCACTTTGGCCCGATTAGAACCATGCATAGGCAGCAAAAAGAGGCACTGACCGCCAAACCTTTCACAATATTTTGTGTGGTATTTGGTATCCTGCTGAATCTCTGCAAAATGTCAAGCCCACCAAAGCAACTTAACCACATCCGCTTTCTTCCTGCCGAATAAAGATAGACAAGAAAAATGAGTATTGCGCCGAATATTATGTAAACTAAATTTTGTCCTTGCGAAAAGAATAGCATTTTTTTAGAAAGCCTGTGGTTACTCTGCCATATCCTTGTGCAGATTCCAGTTTATTTATTGCAATTACAATTGCCGATCCCGGTTCTGTAAAAAAGAGACACGGACAAACTCATTTGTCCATGCCAGCATTATGATTCTGAGATTTTGTTTAACACGTCTACCACCTAATCTTCGGTTCTCCACCATGTCTATATTTATTACCCCATGGTATAAGTTTCAGAGACTGGATCCTCTCCTCCCTTTCCTGCTTAACTTGAGAAAACAGTGTTGAAAGCTGTTTTTGTCCAAGTCTCATTCTCTCAAGATTCTTTTTTGCCTCAAAGTCATCAGGGTCAATTCTGAGAACCTTCGAATACTCTTCTGCTGCCGTAATAAAATCCATATTTGTTGCTATTATATTCGCCCTGTTATATATGGCATTTTCTTTAATTGTTTCATTGTCTGATCTGGCAGCCTGCTTGAATTCCGCTCCCGCCTTTTTAGTATCACCCATCAACATCAATACCACACCTGTATTGTATGCAACATAAGGATCTTCCCTGTCAAAGTATTTAGAAATCCTATATAACGCAGAGCCTCTCACTCCTTCCAGTGCCTCAAATGCTCTATTGTATCTTCCCATTGCAACATCTTTCTTTACGCTCTCAGCAAGTCTGCACTGACTCCAATATCCCCGTCCACAGGCAATTAATGCTATTGCTATAACAAGAAAAGATATTTTTATTATATTATTCCTATTCATTGCTTTAATCACTTTTAAACGTCATACCATTCTAAATTTTCTTTAATTTTTTGTCACAAAGGCACAAGAACTCAAAATAGATCCTTCAGTTGTATCCACCCCAAATAACATGTGGAAAAACCATGTCATCCACATGAGAATAACATGTTGGTACACCTTGTCATCTACTGATCGGAACGAAGAATCCTTTCACGGAAACTTCAACCATATATTTTCGACCACGATCATTCCTAACAGGAAACATATGCTGATCACCGTAGGAATAAAGAACAGATTTTTTTTCTTAATGACCGTTTCCATTACTATTTTTTCCTTTTCTATTCTGTCAATCTCGGAATAAAACTGCTCAACCTCGTCATAGTCCTCAGCTTCAAAAAACCTTCCACCGGTTGACTCAACACCCTTCCTCAGTGACGCAGTCCTCTCAGCAGCCTCTTCATGCTCTACACCTGTCTCAGCAGATGCAGGCACAGACACCACGTGTACCTTTACCCCTAACCGCTTAATAAAACGGAGCGGTCTGGTTGGATTTATACCTACATTGTATATACCATCTGTAAACAAGACTATTACCTTGTTTTTCATTGTACCCCTACCCTGTACTATTTTTGCAAAATCCAGGGCATACTTACCAAGCCCTTCCTCCCTGTTCATACTCGTTCTCAATTTGTTAATTTCAAAGACCTGCCCCATGTCCCTTTCAATAAGTGCAAGAATGGAAGTAAAAAGACCTTCTCCGATAGCAGTCCTCACGCCAACATGATGCGGTTTAATCCGGTCTAATGACTTCTCCAGCAACTCTGTCTCCCAAGTAGGCAGCACGACGACTACTGCATCAGTCCCGTACATGGTGATACCGATCATATCATGGCTTCTTTTCCTAATAAAATCCTTGGCTATATCCCTGATTTTCTCCATTGCTTCACCTGTCATACTAAACGAAGTATCTATGGAAAGTATTATTTCACGTCCCTGATACGAAACCGCTGATTCATGATAACTGGATTGTGGCCTCGAAAAAGCAAGAATTGCAAATAATACGGCAATGAAGCAGAATACCTTTGGTAACCGCATCACATATGTCTTAACACTTTTAGTCTCTTTTAAATGGCTTGTACTTGAATAGCCCAGATATTTCCCTTCCCTTATAAAAAAAATAAAGAAAATAAAAGGAACCAATGCCAGTAGAAAGATAGGATTTACCAGATTCAATATTTTATAGCTCCCGCTTTTAAATTCACTTTAACGCCGAGGTGTAGAGACAGCCGAGTTTTTAATAAACCTACTATAATTTATTGACTACACGGATAATCACCATAGCACTACTAATAATAACTCCGTCTCTTGGCCTCTTTCAAAATCTCCGATACGTCATCCATAGCCTTCTTAATCTTATCTCTATTAATATCACCAAAGATCACACAATCAAATGCGTTAAGCACGTTGTCTGCAACGTTAACGATCTCCTCAGCCATTTTTTCGTCCCTTATTGTATCAATAAGTTTCGCTGTAGTCACTGACCGTACTACGTCTCCCCGCATCTCCTTCAATGCGCCCAGAAACCCCCTCAACGTACAATCAATTTTAACAATAGAATGTCGTAGTTCATCTTCTCCCACTTCACAGTCAAAGTCGGCAACCAGTTTTTCCAGTCTCTGCGCATATGCGAGAGGAGACATTGCCATCCTCTCTCTAATTATTGCAGACATTCTGTAAACTAGCTTTTTAATTTCATTTGCCCCAAGAGCAATTATAATAACGAACCCCATAATAACCGGCAAGTGGCTTCTCAACCATATATCCTTTTGCGAATAGGCAAGCGGGCCCTTTGCTCCTTCAAGAGGAACGTCAATTTTTTTCAACAAACTATTTATTAAAACAGGAATTGCAGGAGTATCTATCCTCTGTGTTACAAGAGATTCCCCACCATCTCCCAGCTTAACGCCTGCTTCTCGCTCGTCACAATACAACACTGGCATCGAAGGGATTTCAAAATTCTCTGATTTCTCTGGCAACTCATAAATTGATAGATCATATTCTATAGTAGTTTTTTTCAGTTCTCCCTCTACTTCTTCATTAATCCTGAAACCTCTTAAATCAAACGGACTGAGATTGAGTTGTTTCATATTCTCTTCCAGTATCTGTACATACTTCTCATGCCAAATTGTAAGCGTGTATTTAAGTGTATCTCCAATATCAATTACATCTCTATCCAACTCTGTCTCTACAAGAATGGGAACCTTCTTTAATGCCATGGATGATGTTTGAACCTGTCCGGAACTCTTATTTGCCTCGTCAGTATACGATATGAAAAAAGCGGGTATCGTGTATATCCCCATCTCCACATCATCAGGCAAAGAGAGGATGTATGTTATAACACTGAAGTCACTATCATTATTAAATATCTGCCTCTCCCCAACTGTTACATTTTCTATCTTGAAAGGAGAAAGATCGACCGTATTAAATTCTTCTACATCCACACTGACGCCCAGCTTCCATATCAACTGCAGTGTTAAATGTATCATTTTACCGGTGACAAATCGATAATCTTCCACAAACAGCCATAACTCAGCTGCCGCATCCATTTCTGGTATCAAAGTATCTATGTCACGCGGCTGTACAGAGTCTCCGTACTCCTGTTCACCCCCGTAGCCCGACTGCTGGGCCTTACACGTGCCAAAAGACATAAGGAATACAAATGCACATAAAAACGTTACAAACAAAACTCTTTTCATCTCTTTATCCTGCTCCTCCGCCTTATCCTCTTATCAAAGAAATCTGACAGGGAGCTTACCCATTGCTCTTCATTCTGGTCAGTCTTCAACGTAAGGTAGCCAAGATTAAGTTTATTAAACAAATTAATGTGTTGTAGATTTACGATGAGATCCTGAGACAAATCCAGATACTTTACACCTTGAGTTTCCAAATCCTTTACTGCCACAAAACCCCTTGCCGTTGGAAGTGATTCTTCCCTTATGTCAGATATAATTATCGGAATAACATCATGTTTTCTAACAAGGGATTTTAATGAACTTTCGTAATCAAACGGTGCAAAGAAATCAGATAACACAAATACAAGTGAAGGTGTGAACCGCATGCTATTTAAAAACTTAAATGCGCAGTTGATATTCGTACGTCTGCCATTAACTTTGTCACTCATCATATTTCCGGCCAATCTTACACCCTCTTTCTGGCCTGCATGTGGAGGGATATATTTCTCGACATTATCCGTAAACGATATGAAACTTACAAGATTACCTGTTTCTGTTGCAGATTGGACGAGGGTGGAGATTATGGAAGACTGGATCTTCTCTTTAGTAAAACGTGCAGAACCAAACTTCGTTGATCCACTTCTATCAATCAAGAAGAATATGTTGGTCCTTTTATCTACCAACTTTAATCTAACATGCAAGGCCCCGGTTCTTGTCGTCGCTTTCCAATCAATAGACCTGAACTCATCACCAGGCTGGTACTGCCTCAACTCATCAAGTTCAACCCCTCTTGTTGAGTTCATATAACTGGAGAAAGAACCTTCAAAAAGGTTAGCCACCATTCTCTGTAAATGTAACCTTATCTTACTTCTCAATAAACCGGCCTCTTCAGATCAATTAGACAGTGTTGTTAATTTAGGGTTCTAGAATGGGCACCTTTTTCAATATCTTGCTTATTACATCGTCAGGATCAACTCCCAGAGACTCTGCCTCATGCGTCAAAATCACCCTATGCCTTAAAACGGGGTAAGTCATCTTATGGATGTGTTCCGGCAGGACTATGTCACTCCCTGATAGAAAAGCATAAACACGTGCGGCCTTTGCAAGGTAAATTGAAGCACGAGGCGAAGCACCATACATAACCATATCTCTTATATATTCGTCACTATCAGGGCCCGGCCTCGTCGCTCTTACGATGCGTGTTGAATATTTCAGTATTTCAGACTCTTTATGCAATGGAATTTTTTTTGCAATGAAATTTCTCAATGAAATTATTTCATCGGGATGTAAAACTACTTTCAGGTCAGGCTCTTCATCACCAATCTGTCTCTCCGCTATCTCCCTCTCTTCTTCATAAGAAGGATACTCAACCCTTATCTTGAACATAAATCTATCAACCTCAGCTTCCGGCAGAAGATATGTTCCTGATATCTCTATCGGATTCTGGGTTGCAAGGACTATAAATAACTTTTCCAACTCAAAAGACTCTCTGCCTATCGTTACCTGTTTTTCCTGCATACTTTCCAGCAACGCACTCTGTACTTTTGCAGGAGCTCTGTTAATCTCATCAGCTAATAATAAATTAGTAAAAACCGGCCCTTTCTGAACAGCACTTTTCCTGGTTTCAGGATCACATAATTCAAACCCTGTAATATCACTGGGTATCAGATCCGGGGTAAATTGTATCCTCTGAAATTTCGCGTCAATCGCCCTTGACAGGGTCTTGATTGTTATAGTCTTCCCCAGCCCAGGATAACCCTCCAGCAGAATATGACCATCAGCGAAAATAGCAATGATGATTGCCTCAATCATCTCATCCTGACCTACGATAACCTTCTGTATCTCTTTTTTAATACCTACATACTTCTCTTTTATATATTGAGCATCTTCAAAATTTTCAGTCTTTATCTTTTTAGCCACCTTTTATATCTCCTGTATTGAATATCTCGGAAACTATATAATTCTCGATTCGATCAATTCCGGTTCAGTATAAAATACGTGGGCAGTAATTATATAATAATTAGTTTTACTGTCAATCATGATTAAGTCAAACCTTCGGCAGCAAGTATTCCACACGAAAGTCGCGACTTTTGTAGTTTTTTCTGAAATGTCTATACATTAAATTAGTTCTTGACGGCACAGGCAGTATCGTTAAAATAACACGCTTTTAATAATACTTTGTTAAATAAGGACTAAAGAATATGACTAACGGAAGAATAGGGATAATTGGCGGCAGTGGTTTGTATAATATTGAAGGAATAACGAATGTTGAAAATATAACAGTAGAAACACCTTTTGGAGATCCATCTGATAAATTTATTACGGGGAACCTGGAAGGGGAAAATGTTGTCTTCCTCCCGCGACATGGAAAAACTCACAGTATATTACCATCAGAATTGAATTTTCGCGCAAATATCTATGGTATGAAGAAACTTGGAGTCGAACGGATCATCGCTGTCAGTGCAGTAGGAAGCATGAAGGAAGAGATCAAACCCCTGGATATAGTGATTCCTGACCAGTTTATTGACCGTACACAAGGCAGAACAGGCACCTTCTTCGGAGATGGGATAGTCGGGCACGTAAGCCTTGCTGATCCGGTCTGCTCTGTCCTTGCAGACACACTCCATAAAGCAGCAAACAGTGCCGGAGCTACCGTCCATAAAGGTGGAACTTACGTATGCATTGAAGGGCCTCAATTCTCTACCAGGGCAGAATCACGGACTTATCGCCAATGGGACGTAAGCATTATCGGAATGACAAACCTGCAGGAAGCCAAACTGGCCCGCGAGGCTGAAATATGCTACAGCACACTTGCACTTTCCACAGATTATGACTGTTGGCATGAAGGAGAAGAAGATGTTACGGCAGAGATAGTCCTCCAAAACATCATGAAAAATGTCGATACGGCCAAGGCAATAATCAAACATGCCATACCAATGATTAAAGGTGAAAGAAGTTGCGGATGTGTTAATGCGTCAAGTAACGCCATTGTAACGCATAAGGAT